>CAZPTM010000001.1:0-48237 GCA_964589665.1 uncultured Limnohabitans sp.
CGAATCGCCAACGCTGCACGCCTATGGCTGCGTGGCGCACTTGCGCGAGTTCCAGCCGGTGCAGGCCAATTTCTTCAAAGTGGTGGCGCAAGGCGGGCTGCGATTTCGGTTGGTCGATGTGCAACCGGGGCCGCTGGGCGTGTGGCAAGGCCAAGTGCAATACCTGCCCGCCGACCCCGAGGTGAGCTTGCCCGCCCCCTACCAGCACCTGGCGGATCACCTGGGCCGCTACATCGCCGAGGCGCAACGCCAAGGCGTTGGTGATCAGCTGCCGTTTTATGCGCCCTACGTGCTGGACCAGTGCGGGTGGGTTGCCAATCGTTATGCGCAATCCCTGCCCATCAGTGGCGAGCGGCAAATTGAGTTGCTGCAGGAGCTGGACCCGGTGCGGCGGTTAGAGGCTGTGGCGGGGTTGATGTGAGGGTGAGCCTTTCATTGCTGATGTGAAATTTTTACGATGACTAAGAAAAATTCAAATGTATTTTTAGATTTTTACCAATTCGCACTGACTTCTTCAGTTGCATATTTTGCGCGGCCTGGGCGAGCTCACCATGGATCGCGTCACGGCTCAATTAGAAGACGCTCATGCTTTGATTGCACCCGACGCGATTCGAGCCCTGAAGCCTCTTGCTTCCTCCCAAGAGAATGAATCCAATTGCTATGCAATGACCCGCTTTGCCGACCACCAAGGGTTGACTGATTCGCCAACGCCGATGGACATGACGGTGTCATCACGCACTTCATTCTGAGTCAACGGCCCTTAGTTTGGGTTTTCATCAATCAGTCAATATTCAGCTCATCACGCCATGGTGATCAACGAGTTTTACGGCGTCAATATGCTGCTACTGGATCAAATTGGCATCTCCCTACCATTTGCTGGCGCTACGCCGCACAGTGGCAAGCCACGACTTTCAGTTGTCAACTGGCTAAACGAGTCTGGGGCAGCTTGTTCAGCGATTAGCGGCATTAAATTGCAAAGCCGCCAGACTGGCATAAAGACCACCACGGCTCATGAGATCAATGTGCGTGCCCAGTTCTATCAGTCGACCTTGGTCTAACACCCAGATCTCGTCGGCGCGCTGCACTGTTGCCAGGCGGTGTGCAATGACGAGTGTGGTTCGACCCTCCATGGCTTGTTCCAATGCGGCTTGTACCATCTGTTCGCTCTGTGCATCCAGTGCGCTGGTGGCCTCATCAAGTAGCAACAAAGGTGCATTCTTTAGGATGGCTCGTGCAATGGCGATGCGTTGACGCTGGCCGCCTGAAAGCCTCACACCTCGGTCACCCAGTTCGGTTTCGTAGCCTTGAGGTAGGGCCTTAATGAACTCGTCAGCATAGGCTGCAACAGCCGCCGCATGGACATCCTCCATGCTGGCTTCTGGACGGCCATAACGGATGTTGTCAATCACATTACCAGTGAAGACAACCGGCGTTTGTGGAACGATGGCAATGCGCTCCCGCAACGTTTTCAACGACATTTCTGCAATTGGCATGTCATCCATCTCGATGCGCCCCAACTGCGGATCGTGAAAGCGCATCAACAGATCAAACAAAGTGGTCTTGCCGGCTCCACTGGGGCCTACGATGGCCACCGTCTTTCCAACAGCAATCTCGCCAGAT
Source organism: uncultured Limnohabitans sp. (assembly GCA_964589665.1). Taxonomy (GTDB): domain Bacteria; phylum Pseudomonadota; class Gammaproteobacteria; order Burkholderiales; family Burkholderiaceae_C; genus Limnohabitans_A. The sequence continues at coordinate 1,621 of CAZPTM010000001.1, forward strand.
AGCCCATCGATTGCCCAAGTTCCTGGACGAGAGTTGTAATGAAAGCCCACCCCCTGAAATCGCAGATTTGTACCGCCAGCATGCCAAACAGGCTGGAGTGGTTCTGTGGCCTCTTCCACCACAGAACGAGCATGCAAAAGTTCCATCAACCGCTCAGTGGCACCTGCAGCTCTCAACACATCGCCGTACACCTCTCCCAGCATTGCAAAAGAACTGGCCAGCAAAATCACATAGAACACAGTCTGCCCCAACTCGCCAGGACTTGTGCTGCCAGCGCGCACAGCCAGTGTGCCCATGTAAAGGCCCCAGAGCAATACAGCGCTGGTGGTCATGATGACGAAGCAAACCAGAAAGGCACGCGCACGGATACGGCGAAGTGCTGTAGCAAGCGCCTTTAAAGTAGCATCGACAAAGCGCTTGGCCTCTCGCTGCTCGGCGGTATAGCTCTGCACCACATGAATCGCATTAAGCACCTCGCCAGCCAACGCGCTTGAGTCAGCGACTCGATCCTGGGTCGCACGTGAAAGTCGACGCACCCGACGACCCAAAGTGACTGCGGGCAGTATGACGACGACCAACACCGCAAGCACCTGCAGCATGAGCATCGTGTTTGTCCACACCAACATGACCATGGCGCCTATGCCCATCACAAGATTGCGTAGACCCATTGACAAAGAGGAACCCACCACGGTCTGAACCAAGGTGATGTCATTGGTCAAACGCGAAGTCACCTCGCCGGATTGCGTAGTTTCAAAAAAGGCTGGACTTTGCTGTAACACATGGCAGTAGACAGCATTGCGCACATCGGTGGTGATTCGTTCGCCCAACCAACTGACCGTGTAATACCTTGCAGCGGAGAAAACCGCCAATGCCAAAGCCACACCAAACAGCCTTAGAAATCCCAAAGCAACATCAGTATCACTGGCGCTGCTGGGCAAGCCATCATCAATCAAACGCTTCAATGCCCATGGAAAAGCCAATGTGGCACTTGCAGCCAGAACAAGAAACACCCCTGCCATCGACAATGCGAAGCGGTAGGGGGTCAGAAACGGGCGTAAGCCGGCAAGAGAAACAGGAGAAGCCATTTGCGCAAGGATAAACGGATCAGGCCAGATTAGCCTGCAGCAGCGTTGAGGCCCCCTCTTCGCTGGCTTCGTCCAGCATCGCGGGTGTTAGCACTCAAGGCCTTATGAACGGCTTGTTCCATGATCTCTCGCTCGTGGGGACAGGCCGAATTGAGACTGTGTAAAAAACCATGCAAGAGCTTGTGTCGCATGCGATGCGATAACAAATTGAGTGTCTCTTCTACCGTAGCCCCTCTAGCCACCTCATGCAAGGCCCGCTGAAATTCGACATCGTGAATCTGCTGGGCATGCCCAAGTAACTGCTGAATGACGGGAACCTGTCTGCGCTGCTGCAGCCAGCTTTCAAATCGCACCACACCATCGGCTACGATGCGCTCGGCATTTTCGCTTGCTTGCTGGCGATGGGCTACACCGGCTTGCACCACCTGTGCCAAGTCGTCAATGCTGTAGAGGAAGACATCGTTCAATTGACCCACCTGCGGCTCTATGTCGCGCGGTACGGCCAGATCCAGCATGAACATAGGTCGAGACATTCGCTTCTGCAAGGCCGCTCGAACAGCACCCAGACCGATGATGGGCAAAGCGCTCCCCGTGCAGCTGATGATGACGTCGTATTCTTGGATTCGTTGCGGTAATTCAGAAAGCGCCATATCCTCCGCAGAAAAGCGTTGCGCCAGGGCGCTACGCCGCTCCAATGAACGATTACAAATTGTCATGCGCAGTGGCTGTTGCGCATGGAAATGCGCCGCACACAACTCGATCATTTAGCCCGCGCCCACCAAGAGTACGTTGACCGACTTCAAATCCTCAAACAATCGCGTGGCGAGCTTGACCGCCGCAGCGGCCATGCTGATGGACTGCGAACCAATCTCGGTGCGACTCCTGACCTGTTTGGCCACGGTGAATGAATGCTGGAACAGTTGGTTGAGGGTTTTACCCAGCGTCCCCTGCTCGTGAGCGAGGCGCACAGCGGCTTTGACTTGACCAAGAATCTGGGGCTCACCCAGCACCATGGAGTCCAAGCCACTGGCCACACGAAACGCATGGTGTGCGGCCTCGGCACCCGACTTGGCATATACGTGCTCTTGCAGCACCGTGAGCGTGGTCTGCCCCAGTCGTGCCATCCACTCCAATAAGGGCAGACGCATATCCATGAATCCCGCAGCGTAAATCTCCGTGCGGTTGCAGGTCGACAGCACAGCCACCTCGAGTTGGGGGTCGATGCGCTTGCGCAATTCATTCAAGGCCTCGCAGACCCCTGAGGTGTCCAGCGCAAAGCGCTCCCGAATGGACACATCAGCGGTTCGGTGGTTGAGCCCCATCGTCCAGACTTTCATCACACCACCCGCCTCAAACCTTTTGTTTCTCCCCCCTGGTGCGGCCAGCGTGCGTAAATCGCTTGCAAGATACCTGCAGCATCTAGACCCAAGTCAGCCAGCACCTCGCCTGCATCGCCATGGTGGGTGAAAACATCCGGTAAACCCAAGCTTAAGACCTCCACCTTATGCCCATTGTCATGCAGCCATTCCATGACTGCCGATCCAGCCCCACCCATGCGGGCGCCTTCTTCAACCACCACCCAGCGCGAATGCGTTGCGGCGAGTTTGCTGAGCATGTCTTGATCAAGGGGCTTAACCCATCGCATGTCTACCAGTGTGGCCTCAAGGGCTTGCGCAACCAGGCGTGCTGGCGTGAGCAGGCTACCGAAATTGAAGATCGCCAAATGTTGACCTTCGCGCAAGCGCCTGGCCCGCCCCACCTCGGCCAGTGCCTCCTCGGTGCTGGGCAATGTCATGTCCACAGTTGCACCCGGTCCGCTGCCACGGGGGTAACGCACTGCGGCGGGCTGCGACAAGGCATAAGCCGAGCTCAGAAGCAAGCGGCATTCGGCTTCGTCTGAAGGGCAGGCGATAGCAAGGTTGGGAACGCAACGCAAAAATGGTATGTCGAAAGCGCCTGCATGGGTTGCACCATCGGCTCCTACGACGCCGGCACGATCTAAGGCCAGCACCACAGGCAGGTTTTGTATGGCCACATCATGGATGAGTTGGTCGTAGCCACGTTGCAAGAAGGTGGAATAAATCGCTACCACGGGCTTCATGCCCTCACACGCCAGTCCAGCTGCTAGGGTGATCGAATGCTGCTCGGCAATGCCCACATCCACATAGCGGTCGGGATAGAGTTTGCTGTATGCCACCAAGCCGGAGCCTTCTCGCATGGCTGGCGTGATGGCCACCAGGCGTTCGTCGTGCTGCGCCATGTCACACAGCCACTGGCCAAACACCTGAGTGTAGGTGAGGGGCGCGGGCTTGCTGGACTTCACCACCCCCACGGCAGGATCAAAGGGACCTGGCCCGTGGTACGTGATGGGATCGCGCTCAGCGGGCGCGTAGCCCTTGCCCTTGGTGGTCACGACATGAACAAAATGCGGCCCCTTGGCATCCTTGAGGTTTTCGAAGCAGTTCACCAAGGCCACAACATCATGGCCATCGACGGGGCCGTGGTAATTCAGGCCCAGCTTGGCAAACAGGGTCTCTTGTTCCACCAGACGGCGCGCACCTTTTTCAAAATGTTCAGCCAATTCAAACAAGGGGGTGAGCGTGGTCTTGACCCATTCAGGCGATTGAGGCTTGAGCGCCTCGTAATAGCGCCCCTGCATGATGCGCGAGAGGTATTGATTCATCGACCCCACGGGCGGGCTGATGGACATGTCGTTGTCGTTGAGGACGATCATCACGTCCTCCAAGCCTTGTCCTGCGTGGTTCATCGCCTCATAGGCCAGACCTGCACTGAGGGCACCGTCGCCAATCACAGCCACCACCCGGCGCTTTTGGCCTTGTAGCCTAGCCGCCATGGCCATGCCCAGTGCCGCCGAGATGCTGGTCGATGAGTGCGCCGTGCCAAATGCATCGAACTCGCTCTCCGAGCGAGAGGGGAAGCCCGACAGCCCGCCCTTTTTCCGCAGGGTGGGCATGCGGTGCAGGCGCTCGGTGAGGATTTTGTGGGGATAGCTCTGGTGACCCACGTCCCAGATGAGGCGGTCGTGCGGCGTATCGAACACCCGGTGCAAGGCCAGGGTCAATTCCACTGTGCCCAGATTGGCGCTCAGGTGGCCGCCCGTTTTGGCCACGCTCTGCAGCACTTGCTCGCGCAACGCCACGGCCACGTCGGGCAACTGGGCCAAAGGCAGGTGCCTCAATGCACTGAGGTTGGGGATTTGGACAGGCCTGGGCATGGTGAAGAGCTCCGCAAGCGGGTGTTTGGATCAATGTACCGATTTTTGACAATTTGTCAATTCATGTTGACACTTTAAAGTGTCCCAAAGAATAATGTACCCACATCATGGCGACCGAGACCTTGTCCCCACCCCCCCACCGCGCCCTGTGCACGGACTGTGGGATTTCACGCACCAGCGCGCCAGACCGTTGCGCTCAGGCCTGCCAATTCATCCAGCCCGACCATGCTGGGGCAGAGGCCAGGGTGCATGGACGCGCCCGCCACCTGCGAGGCGACGAGGCGTTTTTCGGTCCCTATCAGTCGCTCTGGCGGGCGCGCATGCGCGAACCGGCCCAAGGCGCGCAATGGACGGGCATCACCACCTCGCTCGCGCGAGCCCTGCTCGAAGCGGGCAAGGTGGACGCCGTGCTCACCATGGCCCCCGACCCGGATGACCGCTGGCGCCCCCATCCGGTGGTCGTCACCCGCCCCGAGGACTTGGACCGCTGCCGGGGCATGCGCATGGGCTTTGCGCCCTTGCTCTCGCTGGTGGAGCCCGCCTTGGCGCGTGGCCTCAAGCGATTGGTAGTCATCGCCATACCCTGCCAGGTCTATCCCCTGCGCATGCTGGAGACCGAATGGCGAAAAGATCATGGCCTTGAATCCTTGTATGTGATTGGCACGCCCTGTTCTGACAACACCACCACCGAGCGCTTCCACGAATTCCTAGCGCTCATTGCTCCCGACCCCAAGGCGGTGGAATACCTGGAATTCCGACCTGACTACAAGGTGGAGATACGTGAGGGGCAAGGCCGTGTGCGCACCGTCCCCTTCCTCAACCTGCCTCTGTCCAGGTTGCCCGCCGACTTTTTCCCCGTGACCTGCCGCACCTGTGTGGACTACACGAATTCGCTCGCCGACATCACCGTGGGCTACATGGGCGGCTCGGGTCAGCAATGGGTGCTGGTTCGAAATGCCCGGGGGCAAGAGATGCTCGATGGCCTGCAAGATCGCGTGGTTTTGCAAGCGGCCACCAGCGCAGGCCAGCGCAAGGGCGCGGTCAAAGGGTTTTTGAACAACACCCTGCGTGCGGCTGGTGGCTTGCCCCTGCGCCGCACACCCGCGTGGCTGCGTCCACTGGTCAATTGGCTCATGCCCAAAATCGGTCCGCGCGGCCTGGAGTTCGCCCGCGCCCGTGTCGAGATGAAGGCCATCGAATCGGTGGTGCATTTGCGCCATTCGCACCCCGCGCGGGTCAAGCACATGGTGCCCACCCATGTCTGGCAACTGGTCAAGCCCTATGGCCTGGAGCGCCAGCCCCAAGAATCCCCCGCATCCTCACCCCTTGGGGATGCCCGCTGACCGACGACAGGAGTAGTCATGTCCCAGAGTTATCCGTTTGCCGCCATCGTGGGACAGGACGATTTGTTGCTGGCCATTCAATTGGTGGCGATCGACCCCAGCATTGGCGGCGTGCTGGCCATGGGTGACCGGGGCACTGGCAAGTCGACCGCCGTGCGAGCCTTGGCCGATTTGCTGCCACCGCTGGCTGTTGTGCCCGACTGCCCCTATGGCTGCGACCCCAGTACCCTGAGCAACAAAGCCTGCAGCTACTGCCAGACCCATGCCGCACCGGCGGGCAAATCCAAGGCGCGCAAAGTGATGAAGCCCGTGCCCGTAGTGGACCTGCCGCTGGGAGCGACCGAAGACCGCGTGCTGGGCTCACTCGATCTGGACAAGGCTTTGCGCCAGGGTGAGCGGGCTTTTGCGCCTGGCTTGCTGGCGCAGGCCCACCGAGGCTTTCTCTACATCGACGAGGTCAACCTGCTCGAAGACCACCTGGTGGACCTGTTGATCGACGTGGCCGCATCGGGTGAGAACCGCGTCGAACGCGATGGCCTGAGCGTGCGCCATCCGGCTCGCTTTGTGCTGGTGGGCAGCGGCAACCCCGAAGAGGGCGAGCTGCGCCCCCAGTTGCTCGACCGCTTTGGTTTGTCGGTGGACGTCAAAACCCCACAGGACATTGGCCTGCGCGTGGAAGTCATCAAACGCCGCGACGCTTTTGAGCGAAACCCCGAGGGCTTTCGCGCCGCCTGGCAATCCGCAACCGAGCTTCAGCAGCGGCGCATCGTCAAAGCCCGCAAGGCGCTCGAGCAAGTCGAGCTGAGCGATGCCATGTTGGGGCAATGCGCCAGCTTGTGCCAGCGTCTGGGTACCGACGGCTTGCGTGCCGAGTTGACCCTTGCGCGCGCCAGCCGCTGCCTCGCTGCATTGCAAGGACAGCGCAAAGTGGATGTCTCACACCTGCGCCGGGTAGCCACCATGGCCCTGCGCCACCGGCTGCGCCGCAACCCGTTGGACGACACCGACAACAGCCAACGCGTGCAACGCGCTGCACAGGAGGTTTGGGGGTGAACCCCTTGAGCGCCCAGTCCAACGCAACGCCCCAGCAAGCCGCTTGGGCACTGGCCGAACGCGTGGTGCACCTCCTGCAAATCGACGCTCATGCGCTCGGTGGCCTGTGGCTTCGCGCTGCCCATGGCCCTGTTCGCAGCACCTGGCTAGACGCCCTCGACCAGGCCTTTGACCCGCTGGTCAAGCTGCCTCTCAATGTGGATGCTCCCGCTTTGCAAGGCGGCATCGACCTGAGCCTGAGTCTGCGCGAGGGCCGCGTGACGTGGCAGCGCGGTGTCCTGGAACGTGCCGATGGGGGCATGCTGGTCTTGCCCATGGCCGAGCGCGCCCCCAGCGTCTTGTGCGCCAGCTTGGGGCAGTGCATGGACACGCGCCGTGTGCACGCCCTGGGTGCACCAGCACCGCACAGCCACCCCAGCGCCCGCTGGGGCTTGGTGGCGCTTGACGAAGCTGACGACGACGAACCCGGTTTGCACGCCGCGCTAGCCGATCGCCTGGCCTTCTGGCTGGACTTGCGCAGCCTCAGTTACTGGGATGCGCCCGCTTTTGAACATTTGCAACCTGACGAGGTCCACACCGCCCAGGCTTTGCGCGCCCGCATTGCCTCTGACCCGGCGCGCATGCAGCGCCTGGGTCAAGCCGCTTGGGAACTGGGTATCGTCAGTGCACGTGCAAGCTGGCTAGCTTGGCAAGTGGCCGTGAGCCACGCGGCCTTGCTGGGACGCGACTACCTGAGCGACGAGGATGAATCCTTTGCCCTCATGGCCACGCTGTTGCCCCGCGCCACCCGCATGCCCGCACCGCCCCAAGAGGCGACATCACCGCCCGAGCCCTCGACGACCGAAGACGCGGCAGACCCCACCGAGCCGCCCTGTCCACCCGAGACCCACCACGCACCCGATGAAGAAACTACAAGGCCCGATCCCGAACCCCCGCCAGGCGACGGTGACGAGCAGACCTTAGCGGTGGATGAGGCGCTCGCTGCCCTGCCCGCTGACTTGTTGGCGAAATGCCTGGCCGCTGGCTGGACCTCACGCAGCCAGCGCGCCAGCGCCGCCGGTCAGGGCCAGCGCAGCCGCACCACAGGCGCCAGTGGCCGCCCTTTGCCCCCACGCGCAGGTCGCCCAAATGGGGGAGCGCGCCTGGACCTGCCCACCAGCCTGCGCCATGCGATTGCCCGCCAGCGACTGCGCACCCCAGACCTCACGCTCAAGCCAGGCCAAGCGCCTGACCGGATGCTCTGGCGCATGGAGGACTTGCATGTGCGACGCCGACAGCCCAGCGAACGCTGCTGCGTCATCTTGGCCGTGGATGCATCGGGCTCAACCGCCTTGCAGCGCCTAGCCCAAGCCAAAGGTGCAGTTTCTTTGTTGCTCGCGCAAAGCTATGTCCGCCGCGATGCCGTGTGCGTGGTGGGCTTTCGCGGCCGCGAAGCCGAATGCCTGTTGCCCGCCACTCGCTCGCTGGTGCGCGCCAAGCGTGTGCTCGCGGCCATGCCTGGAGGTGGCGGCACACCGATCGCCAGTGCGCTTGTCGAGTGCCTGCAACAAGCCCAACAACTGGGTCGTCAGGGACTGACCCCCTTACTGGTCGTGCTCAGCGACGGGCGGGCGAACGTGAGCCTGGAGGGCATTGGCGGGCGCGCTCAAGCGCACAGCGATGCCCTCGGACTTGCGCAGCGTGTGCGCCTCATGGGCGTCTCCAGCGTATGGGTAGACACCGCCCCGCAACCCGAGCCACTGGCCCAAGCCCTGAGCGACGCCATGGGCGCGCGTTACCTGCCCATGCCCCAGGTGCGTGCCCAGCAACTTGCGCAGGTGATGCAGTCGGCCATGAGCGAAGCCCGCGTCAGCGCCATGGTCTGAGGCCATGTTTGAGCGCTGGTATCCCGAACTCGATTGGGCGCAGTGGCGCGCCCATTGGCCGCTTGCTGAATATAGCCAGTGGGTGACCACCCCCCATATGCGCTGGCATGTGCAACGCATGGGGCAAGGCCCCTTGATTCTCCTCTTGCACGGCACGGGGGCAACCACCCACACCTGGCGCGATGTAGCGCCCCGTCTGGCCCAAGACCACTCGCTGATGTGCGTGGACTTGCCCGGCCACGGTTTCAGCAGCCCCCTACATGGTCGCCCACCTACACCGCAACACGTCGCCTGGGAATTGAATGCCTTGTTGACGCAAATGGGGTGTTTGCCTTCGGTGTGGGTGGGTCATTCAGCCGGGGCAGTGGTATCTGCCCTGTGGTGGCTCAACCATGGCGCGCGCGCAGCGGACGCGCCCCGGCCTGCGCTCGCAGTCATCAACCCGGCCTGGCAAACCCTGCCCGGACCGTCCCAATGGCTGTTCCCGCTGGGGGCCTGGCTGATTGACAAAAACCCCTTGTCGGGTTGGCTGCTCGCCCAACGCGCTGGTCAGGCGCAGGTGGTTGAGCGCTTGCTCGAACAAACCGGCTCACGCCTGCCGCCCGAGGCCGTGGCGCTATACCGGCGCATGCTGTGCGAGCCACGCCATGTGCGCGGTGTGCTGCAACTCATGCGAGCTTGGGACATGCGGTGTGTGCAGGACCGCTTCGAGGAACTCCGCTTGCCGGTGCAATTGCATGTGGGGCTCAAAGACGCCACCGTGCCGCCTCACCTGGCGCGGACGGCCTTGGCCCGATTGCCCGAGGCGAGCGAAGTGAGCTGGCCAGCATTGGGCCACCTCCTGCACGAGGAACAACCCGAGGCGTGGGTGAACATGCTGCGAAACTGGGCGGCGCAGCACACCGCCCTCAGTTGAAGGGACCGTTCAAGGCCACGTTGGCCTGGTTGAGCACACCCGCTGTCGTGACCCACACCAAATACGGCATATTGATCAAGGCCGCCACCCGCGACACCGGCCACAGGCCAACCACCAGGCTCACCACCGACAGCCACAAGCCCGCCCACTCCATGAGCGCCCAATCGGGTCGCTTAAGGGTGAAGAACAAGGCGCTCCAGGCCACATTGAGCACGGCATTGAGGCCAAAGAGCAGCAGCACGCGGCGGCGCTCGTAGGGGTATTCGCTGGCCTGCCAGGCCATGGCTGCGCTCACCGCCGCCAGGGTGAAGATGAGCGTCCAGATGGGACCAAACGCCCAGTCGGGTGGCTTCCAGTCGGGTTGCTGGAGGGCGAAATACCACGGTCCCAAATCGGTGAAGGCACCACCAATGCCAGCCGTGGCGAAGCTCAGCAACAAAGCCACGACCAAGGGTCGCCAACGCAACCAAGCGCTCATACTCTTGCCACACCAAAGAGATGCGCTAAATCCTTGAAAAAAATCTTCACGTGCGCCAGGGGTTTGGTTCGAACAAGTCGCTTATTCATGTAGGCATCGAACGTGATTTGCTGCACATCGCGATCCTCACACATGGCGACAAAACGCTCACGCCGTTTGTCGTTGCGATACCAGAAGTGCTGCATGATGCCCAACACCCAAAACACCTTGCCGTGCGCCTTCATAAAGCGCTTTCTTGCCTGGGCGAGCAAGGCCGGATTGTTCGCTTGCAAGCTGGCATGAGCAGCTTCTGCCACCATGCGCCCGCAGGCCATGGCGTAATAAATGCCTTCGCCGGAAGCGGGTGCAACTACCCCGGCTGCATCGCCAGCGAGCACCACATCGCGACCGTTGTCCCAGCGGGGTAAGGGCTTTAAGGGAATGGGTGCACCCTCACGGCGCAAAACGGTGGCCCGGGTTAAACCTGCAACCTCTCTTAAGTTCGCCACCCCGGTGCGCAAGGAAAAGCCCTTATCGGCACTACCTGTGCCCACGCTCATGGTGTTGCCATGCGGAAAAATCCAACCATAAAAGTCAGGTGATACCAGGCCTTGGTAATAGACATCACATCGATCAGGATCGTGACCACTCCAGTCCCGCTGGGTCTGCAAGATCTCGTGATAGGCAAAAACATACCGGGTACGCTCGGAGCCGGGCACAGCCTGACGTGCAACCTCAGAGCGGGCGCCGTCTGCCCCAATCACGAGCCTGGCTCTGACCAGACAGTCGGTCTCTGCCCCATGCGCGCCCAACTCCGTGTAGCGCACCTGAACCCTGCCTTGGGGATCCCACTCCAGCCGATCAAAGCGGCCCTTTGCACGAACGGCGCCGCACTGAGCTGCCCGCGCACGCAACCACTCGTCAAATACGTCTCGGTCGACCATGCCTACAAAGCCATCGTCGATCGGGATGTCGACTTTCTTGTCGCGCGGAGAGACCATGCGCGCGCACCGAATCTTAGCGACCAAGAGGTGATCGGGAATATCAAAGTCTTGAATCAGTCGCGGCGGAATCGCGCCACCACAGGGCTTGGTGCGACCTTGCCGATCGAGTAACAAAACCCTCCAACCTTGTCGCACCAACTCATGTGCAGCGGATGAACCCGATGGGCCACCCCCCACCACCACCACGTCATAGGCTGGAATGTTCATGACGAATCCTTTGAATTGTTGTGTTCAGCGGAATGGTCTTTTCGAGCGGTGGCGTGTCCATCTGCCCCACTTGTACGGCCAGGCGCGTAGCCCACAAAAACAAAATGGTCTCAACCAAAAAGACTGATGCATAGGACCAGGCCGGTGCCGTCAGTAACACGTGCGCCACATCGCTGAGCAAGGTGCCCAGCAGGTTGCCTAGGCCAAAGGCAATCGCTTGCGCCGCGCCCCACAAGCCCATGCGAATGCCCTGACTTTGTGCGCCAGAGGCGTTAGCCAGTCGCATCATGGTGGCGATCGCAGCAATCGAGAAGATGCCATTGGCCACTCCCAGTGACAGCACATTGAGCTTGAGCGGCCAACTGGGTGCTTGCCAACTGGCGAAACTCAAGCCAGCCATGGCCAAAGCCGAGCCCACGCAACCGCACACCATCCAAATCTGGGTACTTCCCAACCGACCAGCGACCCAGCGGCTGCCAGCAAAGGCCACGAGCAACATGCCCATCAACACACCCGAATGGTGAACGCCAGACAACTGGGTACTTTGGCCAGGCGAGAAGTCAAACAGCGAACCAGCAAAGGGCTCAAGCACCAAGTCCTGAGTGCTGTAGGCCAACATGGAGAGAAAAACAAATACTGTGAAGCACTTGGCCTGAGGCTCTTGCCAGACCAAACGCAAGGCCTCTCCGAAAGCATGACGGGTCATGGACGCGTCATCGGATTTCCCTTGCTCAACCAGCGATGCTTCAATACCAGACCGATACGCCGGCTCTAAGCCCCATAAAGCCAAGGCTGCAATGACACAAATGAGAATACCCAGACCTTGGGTCACCAACATGAGGCGCTCGGGTGAATAGGGGTCAATCAGTCGCCCAATGGTGAATGCCGTCAGGGCAAAACCCATGATCATCATCACCCACACCGTGGTCGCAGCGGGCGCCCTTTGGCTTTGTGGCACGCGCTTGGCCATGAGGGCAAGCAAGGAAGTGCCGCAAGCGCTCACGCCCACGCCAATCAGGACAAAACCCAAGGCACACACCGCAATGCCCAACGTGCGGTTCTGCGCCATTTCAATCGTGGCCCAAGTGGCCACATTTCCGCCTACAGCTAGGCAAACCATGCCCATCATCATCCAAGGCGTACAGCGGCGCCCCTGGTCAGCACCAAAGCCTAGGCGAGGCCGGATCATTTGAACCAGGTAATGAAGAGCCACCAGCAATCCCGGGAGTAAAGCGGGCAGGGCTAACTCCACCACCATGATGCGGTTGAGGGTTGAGGTGGCCAGCACCACCATGGCACCAAGACAGGCCTGTACCAAGCCCAAGCGGATCACATCAAGCCAACCAAAAGTTCGAATCATGTTTTGCATCACGGAACCCCATTAATCGACAAGTCCCTTAAAGCCCAGGCACTGACCATCATGCCGCTCACATAAAGCGGCACGCTGAATGCACTCATGCGCAAAGCCCATTCAATCGGCGCCCCGACAAAGCGCGACATGAGCGGCAGTTGTGCAATCGTGAGTGCACACACTACCAGTGCATGCACGCTCATACCCCACTGAGCGAGCAAAACGCACACGACGGCTTGAGGCAAAACCATGAAAGCACATGCGGTAATGGATGCGCGGCGAACACCCAACATCACCGGCAACGAACGAATACCCACTTGGGTGTCGCCGGCGATGGACTTGAAATCGTTGAGGGTCATGATGCCGTGGGCTCCCAAGCTGTATAGCAAGGCGAGTGTGAGCGATTCTTGACCTGGAAAGACACCACCCAGCATCACCGCTGCACCGGTAATCCATGCCAAGCCTTCGTAACTCAAGGCGCACGCCGCATTGCCTAACCAACCGTTGGTCTTTAGGCGCAGGGGTGGTGCGCTGTATGCCCAGGCCAGCGCCAGACCCAGCAGGGTTGCCCCAAATCCCCATACACCCAATTGCCATGCCCAAAGCACCGACAAGCCTGTCCAGAAAACAGCGATGTACAAGCCCCAAAGACCGGGCATTCGACCCGAGGGGATGGGGCGATTAGGTTCGTTAATGGCGTCGACATGGCGGTCAAACCAGTCGTTGACCGCCTGGCTGGTGGCGCACACCAGGGGGCCGGTGAGGATCAGACCCCAGAGCAGTAAACCCAGACGATCGCTCAAGCCCTGCCCAGATGCAACCACCCCACAAGCAAACGCCCACATGGGCGGGAACCAGGTGATGGGCTTGAGCAATTCGGCAACGGCGCGAAGGCTGGGGGGGCTCATGATCCATTATTGGATGGTTTCGCCCAAAGTGTCAATTATATGTGACAGTTAATTTTGTATATTCGAGTCGCCGTCTGAGACCATGCCAAAGCGACGCAGCTTCACGTACAGGCTCTGGCGGGACACGCCCAGCATTTCAGCCGCCGAGGCGCGGTTGTTTTGAGTCAGGGTCAGGGCAGACTGGATGCACTGGCGCTCGATCATGTCGATGGTTTCACCCACGATGTCTTTCATGGGCATGCGACCGACCAAGCTGGCGAGTTCGGCCACCGACCCATTCATCCCCACCGATGACGACGGGTTGGCGCTCTGACGTTGGCGCTCCATGTCGCGCACAAACAAGGCGTAGGGGGTATCGCTTTGCGCTGACCCCAGGATCACCGCAGAAATTTCGACGGCCAGGGTGAGACCAGAGAGAGACAACAACTCGGTGGCAAAACCACGCACCGATTGCTGCTGACGCAAATGGGTGTTGAGCACGCCCCAGTCCACACCCGAGCGCTGCAACCACGCGTCCATGGACTGGCCTTTGAGTTGCGACACCGACATAGCGCCCACCAGGCTGAGGAACTCCTCATTGGCACTGTGGATGCGCCCCTGGCGATCGGTGAGTACGATGCCAATGGGCGCCTTTTGCACCAGGGCATGGCCCTGGCTCTCGTCCACAGGCGTGGGCGCATCGCCGCGCACTTCCTGCCCATGCATGCGCAACAAAAACTGGGCACCGCCCTCATGCCGAAAAACGCAGGCCGTGACGGTGCAATCCTGGCTCGCCCCTAGCATGCGCGAGCGGCACATCTCCATGCGCCCTGTGGCAAGGGTCATGCTGAGCGCGGCGCGCAACTCCTGTCGCCCCACGCCCTCAAAGCAGTCGAACACCTCTCGCCCCACGAGTCGGCGCTGGTCTTTGAACACGGCTTGTGCGCTCAAGCTGGCATCGATCACGGTGAAGGAATTGGCATCGACCATCAGCACCGGCTCACGGCTGGTATCGAGCAGCAAGCGGTAACGCGATTCCAGGTGGCGCAGGCGCACATAGTCGCGCTCCATGGCCTGCTGGGTTTCAACGAGTTGGCGCTGCACCTGGGCCACGGCCTCCAGGTCACGCCCCAATAAAAACACATGGCCTTGGTCGTCAAGCGACAAGGTCGTGTATTGCATGGCGAAGTCATCGGCACCGGGTACCACGTGGTTGAGGTGACGCCATACGGGCTCGCCCGCTCCCTTGGCATCGGCCATCAATGCCTTGAGTTTGGGCAGGCTCTCGCTGGTGAGGGCATCGGCCAGGGGGCGACCCAGCCAGTCCTGACAGCCTAAAACCGTCAGTTCGGATTTACCCAGTGAGACGTCCACCACCATCGCATTGGCATCCAAAACCAAAGCCAAGTCGCAAGTCCGTCCAATGAGACGGGCCAAAAACTCGTGCGTGAGGGGAGCTAACTTCATTTCTGGTGGGGTGGGAATGGCCGGTGCGTTAAATCATGTAGCCAGTATACGGAAGCCTTCACTTCAAGCTTAGTGTATCGCGCGCTTTTTCTGACAATTACTTACGTCAAGGCGAACTGACTCACCACATGGGTCTTGGCCCAGTGAAGGGCATGCATCGCATCTTTGCCCAAGACATCGGCTTTCATGGGGACCAGACACTGAGCATTCACACAGGCCATCGGTCCGCCCGCCATGATCTTCAAAGCCGGATTGGTGCTGGCCTCGCGCATCTGGCCCACCCACTGGGCGAGGGTGTCCAGTTGGCGATCCGAGCTCACCGACATCGCCACCAGATCAATCCAGTTGCCACTGACCAGACCCGTGGCATCCTGGGCACACAAGGGCTGCGCGGCCAGCACGTACCAGCCATCGCGACGGAAGAATTCGGCCAGCATGAAGCTGCCCATGGTGTGCTGGGCGCCGGGCTCGGGAAAGATCAGAACAGTGCCGCCATGATGGGCTTGGGCATCAGACTGAAACTGGGGGCTGAAGTCATAGAGCAGGCGGTGCAGGCGAGCCGACACAATGGTGACGGCACCAAAGTCCAGGCAGTCCTCTGCCCAAGAGCGCCCCACGAGGCGCGCCGCCGCCGTGATGCCGTGCAAGTAAATGTCACTCAGGCTGTGGCCTTGGCGCATCCAACCTGTGATGCACTGGCGCGCACTGGCCTGATCGCGCAAGCAGGCCTGAACCAGCAACTCAAGCTGATCCAGGGGCAAGCTGCCCGTGATCAATTCGCTGGGGGGTGCACCTTGGAACAAAGGCATGACGCGCACCGCACCGCCGGTTTGCGATAGACCGGCATGAAAGTCCGATGGCCTGCGATTCACTGCGTGTGCCTTTAACCTTTCACGACCCCAAAAGGGGTTCGTACAACTCGGCTCATCAGGTCGCCATGCGGCCCGTTTGCCCCTGAACGCCTGGTGACGTTGAGTTTCAGACCATTCCAGCACACTGATACCAGGGAATACCCTTGTTTTGTCAATTATTTTGTTCGTCAATTATTGTTGACACATGGGTGTGTGAGTCTTACAGTTGTTTACGCCATCCCCAAGGTGGTTGAAAGACGCAATGTGAACTCCCGCCCTGTCGTTCCGCTTTATACCTGTGAACAAAGGCTCAGACGCAACCAGTCGGGCTGGACCCTGGTCCAAGCTATTTTGGCGCCCCTGCAGTTCCTGGCCTTTCTGGTCAGTCTGTACCTGGTGTGTGACAGCCTGTTTGGTCAAGGCCGCGCCGACTGGGCTCAGGCCTCCGTGCTGGTCAAAACGGGGTTGCTATACGCCATCATGATCACCGGCAGCATCTGGGAGAAGGTGGTATTCGATTGCTACCTGTTTGCCCCGCCCTTTTTCTGGGAAGACGTGGTGAGCATGGGCGTCATGGCCTTGCACACCCTGTACGTGGCGGCCTGGTGGCTGGAAGCCCTCAGCCCTGACCAACTCCTGTGGTTAGCCTTAGCGGCTTATGCCTCCTATGTGATCAACGCCGCCCAGTTCCTCTACAAGTTCAAGCAAGCCCGCCTGCGTGAGCAAGACCAGGTTGCGCCCCTGCCTGCGAGCGACGCCGGCTTTCAAAGCACCCACTGACGAAAGCCTGGCATGAGTACCACCCAACCCATCCCCATTCAGCCCTGGTCAGGTGACGTGCTCCAGGAGCGCGGACAGCGCGAGGTGTTTTGTGGCCTCACCGGCATCATCTGGCTACACCGTAAGATGCAGGACGCCTTCTTCCTCATCATCGGCTCGCGCACCTGTGCGCACCTCATGCAGTCGGCAGCGGGCGTGATGATTTTTGCAGAGCCCCGATTTGGCACGGCCATCATTGGCGAGCGCGACCTCGCCGGCCTCGCCGACGCTCACGAGGAACTCGACCGCGTAGCCACCGAGGTGCTGGCCTGCCGCCCCAACATCCGCACGCTGTTTCTGGTGGGCTCCTGCCCTTCAGAGGTGATCAAGCTGGATTTGCACCGCGCCGCACAACGCCTCAACGAACGTTGGCATCCGCAAGTCAAGGTGCTGAGCTATTCGGGCAGCGGCATCGAAACCACCTTCACCCAGGGGGAAGACACTTGCCTGCAAGCCCTTGTGTCGCACCTGCCGCTCAGCGCCAAAGCCCCAGCCCAACTGTTGGTGGTGGGCACAGTGGCCGATGTGGTGGAAGACCAGTTCAGCCACCTGTTCAAGGCCATGGGCGTCGAGCAGGTGGCGTTTTTCCCGCCCCGGCGCAGCGCCGAGTTGCCCGCCATTGGCCCGGGCACCCGCTTTGTGCTCGTCCAGCCCTTTTTGTCCGACACCGCACGTGCCCTGCAAGCCATGGGCATGGAATGCATCCGCGCGCCCATGCCGTTGGGCGTCCAAGGCACCACGGGGTGGCTCAAGGCCATTGCCCAGAGTTTGGGCGTGGCCGAATCGCGGGTCGATCAAGTCACCGCCGCTCCCCAAGCCCGTGCCCTCAAAGCCCTTCAAGCCCATCGCACCGCGCTGACGGGCAAACGCATCTTCTTCTTCCCCGACTCCCAGCTGGAAATCCCGCTGGCCTGTTTTGTTCACCACGAACTGGGCATGCAACTCACCGAGGTGGGCACGCCCTACCTCAACCGCCAGTTGATGGCGCACGACCTCGCCCGCCTGCCCACCGAGGTCAGGCTGAGTGAAGGGCAAGACGTGGACAAGCAGTTGCAGCGCTGCGAGGCTGCCGAGCCCGACCTGGTGGTGTGTGGCCTGGGGCTGGCCAACCCGCTCGAAGCCCAGGGCGTGGCGACCAAGTGGTCCATCGAGCTGGTGTTCTCGCCCATTCAGGGCTACGAGCAAGCCGGTGACCTCGCCGCCCTCTTCCATCGCCCCCTCAAACGCCGCCAACTCATTGGCCAGAGAACGGGGGCACCGTCATGGAACTGACCCTGTGGACGTACGAAGGTCCGCCGCACGTGGGCGCGATGCGCGTGGCCACGGCGCTCAAGGACGTGCACTACCTCCTGCACGCGCCGCAAGGCGACACCTATGCCGACTTGCTCTTCACCATGATCGAGCGTCGTGGCCAACGTCCGCCCGTGACCTACACCACCTTCCAGGCACGGGACCTCGGTGGCGATACCGCCTCGCTGTTCCAGACGGCTGCCCGCGATGCCGTGGCTCGCCACCAGCCCAAAGCCTTGCTAGTGGGCGCCTCGTGCACCGCCGAGCTGCTGCAAGACGATCCGGCCGGCCTCACCCAGGCCATGGCCATCGACATCCCCGTGATTGGCCTTGAGCTGCCTTCCTACCAGCGCAAGGAAAACTGGGGTGCAGCTGAAACCTTTTATCAACTGGTGCGGCAATTGCCCGGCCTGCGACAACGCGATGCCCATGTAAGAAATTCCGCACGCCCGAGTTGCAACCTGCTGGGTGCCACCGCTTTGGGATTTCGCCACCGAGACGATGTGCTGGAGGTCACCCGCTTGCTCGGCACGCTGGGCATTGACGTGAATGTGGTGGCGCCCTTGGGGGCGTCGGTCGACGACCTGCGCCGCTTACCACTGGCCGATTTCAATGTCCTGCTCTACCCCGAAGTGGGGCATTCGGTGGCCGACTGGCTGCACCGCCAGCACGGCATGCCGTGTGTGCGCACCACGCCTATGGGCTGGCGCGCCACCGACCAATTTGTGAGCGAGGTGTGCGCGCTCGCAGGCGTACCCGTGCCCGACCGCAGTGCCTCACGTGCGCGCTGGTGGAGCGAATCGGTCGATGCCCATTACCTCACCGGCAAGCGCGTGTTCGTCTTTGGTGACGCCACCCATGCGATGGCAGCGGCCAGGGTCGCCGCCCATGAGATGGGCTTTGAGGTGGTGGGTCTGGGCAGTTACAGCCGCGAGTTCGCGCGCGAGGTCCGCGCCCTGGCGAAGGAGTTGGGCTTGGAAGCCCTCATCACCGACAACTACCACGAGGTGCAAACGCAAATCCAGTCCCTGCAACCCGAGCTGATCCTGGGCACCCAAATGGAACGCCACATCGCCAAGCGACTTGGCATCCCCTGTGCGGTGATCTCCTCGCCGGTGCACGTGCAGGACTTCCCCGCGCGACATTCGCCGCAAATGGGCGACGAGGGTGCCAACGTCCTCTTTGACACCTGGATTCATCCGCTCATGATGGGCCTAGAAGAGCATTTGCTTGGCATGTTTCGCGAGGACTTCGAGTTCCACGGCGACGCCACGCCGTCCCACCTGGGTCATGGCCATGCCGCCCCCGCTGGCGTCACCATCGATGCCCCAACACCTGCCACCGACATCAACTGGACCACCGAAGCCGAGGCCGAACTGCGCAAGATCCCCTTCTTTGTCCGTGGCAAGGCCAAGCGCAACACCGAACGCTATGCCAGCGAACTGGGCGTGAGCCCCATCACCGTGGAGACCCTCTACGATGCCAAAGCCCACTTCAGTCGCTAAGGACACCGCGCCCTTGCGCATGGTGTTGCTCACCATGGACCACCATTTGGCCAGTGCCGCCTCGCGTGCCATGAAGCAGTTGCACCGCGAGATGCCAAGTCTCACCCTGAGTGTGCACACGGCCTCGGGCTGGCGCAATGACCAGGCAGCCCTCGCCCGCTGCCGCGAAGACATCGCCCAAGCTCACCTCATCGTGGCAAGCATGCTGTTCATGGAAGACCACTTCATCCCGGTGCTGGCCGATTTGCAAGCCCGGCGCAACGAATGCGATGCCCTGGTCTGCATCATGTCCGCCCCCGAAGTCATGCGCTTGGTGCGCATGGGTCGCTATGTGGGCGGCGAAGAAAGCACGGGCTTACTGGCCTTGCTGCGCCGCTTCAAACCTGGCCCCCGCCGCGACAACGGCAAGCCCCATAACCAGCAAACGGCTGGTGCCAAACAAATGGCCATGCTGCGTCGCTTGCCCAGCCTGCTGCGCTTTGTGCCGGGCACGGCGCAAGACCTGCGGGTGTTCTTCTTGGTCATGCGCTACTGGCTGGCGGGCTCCGAGGACAACCTGGCCAACCTCATCCGCATGCTGGTGCAACGCTATGCCCAGGGGCCACGTGCGGCGCTTGGTCAATCGCTCAAGGTGGGCGACCCGATTGAATACCCCGAGGTGGGCCTCTATCACCCCAAACTCAAGACGCGCCTCACCGATCGCCTGACCGACCTCCCTGGCTTCCAAGCCAAAGCCCCTGTGAACACGGCCACTGTGGGCGTGTTGCTGCTGCGCTCCTACCTGCTCAGTGGCAACACCGCGCATTACGACGCCGTGATCGACCAACTCGAATCGCGCGGCTTGCGAGTGATCCCCGCCTTTGCCAGTGGCCTGGATGCACGCGCCGCCCTGAACCAGTTCTTTGTGCACGACGGCCAGTCTCGCATCGATGCCCTGGTGTCCCTCACCGGTTTCTCTCTGGTGGGCGGACCCGCCTACAACAACGCCGAAGCCGCCGAACTGAGTCTGCGCCAACTCGATGTGCCCTACCTCACAGCCCACCCGCTGGAGTTCCAGACCCTGCCCGAATGGGCGGCCTCCAACCGGGGCCTGTTGCCGGTCGAGAGCACCATCATGGTCGCCATCCCCGAACTCGACGGCGCCACCTCACCCATGGTGTTTGGCGGGCGGGCGGGCGCGGCGGGGGAAACCTGCACTGGTTGCACCCGGGCTTGCCGCTTTGAGCACGACAACCAGCACAACGACATGTTTGCGTGTGCCGAGCGCTCAGCGGCGCTCGCCGAGCGGGTGCTGACCTGGACACGCCTGCGCAAGACGCCGCGCCATGAGCGCCGCCTGGCCATCGTGCTGTTCAACTTCCCACCCAACTCGGGCAATGTGGGCACCGCAGCCTTCCTCTCGGTGTTCGAGTCCTTGCACCACACCTTGAAAGCCCTGGCCAATGCGGGCTGGCAGGTGGAGGTGCCGCCCAGTGTGGACGACCTTCGCGAGCGCCTCCTCGGGGGCAACGCCAGCACACTGGGCACCCACGCCCATGTCCATGCCCGCATCCCGGTGGCGCAACACATTGAGCGTGAGGTGTACCTGTCCGAGATCGAAGCCGAATGGGGACCTGCCCCTGGCGAACACCTCACCGACGGCCAACACCTGTTGGTGCAGGGCGTGCAACTGGGCGAGGTGCTCGTGGCCGTGCAACCTGGCATGGGCTACGAAGGCGACCCCATGCGCTTGATGTTTGAGCGCGGTTGCGCCCCCACCCATGCCTTCAGTGCCTTCTACCGTTACCTGCGCGAGGACTTTGCCGCCCACGCCATTCTCCATTTCGGCACCCACGGCGCGTTGGAATTCATGCCGGGCAAACAAACCGCCCTGTCGGCCAAGTGCTGGCCAGAGCGCCTGCTCGGTGCCGTGCCTCTGGTCTACCTCTACGCCGCCAACAACCCCTCAGAGGGCGCGTTGGCCAAACGCCGCTCGGGCGCGACCCTGGTGAGCCACCTCACCCCGGCCATCACCGAGGCCGGGCTCTACAAGGAACTCGACCAGATGCGCCAGTTGCTGGACCGCTGGCGCAGCCCCGACTGCAATGAGGTAGAGCGGCAGGAATTGCCCCAGCAACTGGTGGACCTGGCCAAGGCCATTGAATTGAAGGCGCCTGATCTCGCTAGCGACCTCTCGCCCGAGGCATGGCAAGCCTGGACGGTGGATGTGCAGGCGCAATTGCTGGAACTGTCCTACACCCTGATTCCCAATGGCCTGCATGTGGTGGGTCGCGCACCGAGCACAACGGAGCGACTGCAAACCCTCAAGGCCATGGCGCAAGCCATGGGCCTGGCACAGACCAACTGGGTGTCACGCATTGTTGAAGTGGGCACTGGTATTCTCAAAGAACTCGGCTTTAACCAACTGAGCGAGATCGAACGCAAGGCCTTGACGCAACTTGCACAAGCCCACGAGCACCTCATGGGGCAGGGCGAACTCGAAGGCCTGCTGCGTGCGCTCGATGGCCGCTACATCTGCCCCGCACCAGGCGGTGACTTGCTGCGCAACGCGGAGATCCTGCCCACTGGGCGCAACCTGCACGGCATGGATCCTTTCCGCATGCCCTCGCTGCACGCTGTGAAGGACGGCGCACAGCAAGCCGAACGACTGCTAGCGCGCCATCGCGAAGAAACTGGCGAATGGCCAGAAACCATTGCCATGGTGCTGTGGGGCACCGACAACCTCAAGAGCGAAGGCGGTCCTCTGTCTCAAGCCTTGGCACTCATGGGCGCTAGGCCGCGCTTTGACAACTACGGACGCCTGGCCGGTGCCGAGCTGATCCCCCTGGCTGAGCTGGGGCGACCGCGCATCGACGTGGTGATCACCCTCTCGGGTATCTTCCGCGACTTGCTGCCCATGCAGATCCGGCTTCTGGCCGAGGCAGCGCAACTCGCTGCCCATGCCGATGAAGACCTCGCGCAAAACCACGTGCGCCGACATGCCCTGGCCTTCATGCAAAGCAACAGCTGCGACATGGACACCGCGTCGCTGCGGGTCTTTGGCAATGCCGAAGGCGCATATGGCTCCAATGTGAATCACCTCATCGACAGCGGCTGCTGGAACGAGGAGAACGAACTGGGCAACGCCTTCACCCAGCGCAAGGGATTTGCCTACGACACCCACGGCAAACCCCAGCGACACAATGCCCTGCTGGCACACACGCTTGCCAGCGTGTCCCTCACCTACCAGAACATCGATTCGGTCGAACTGGGCGTGACCAGCATCGACACCTACTTTGACACGCTGGGCGGCATCAGCCGCGCGGTGTGGCAAGCGCGTCAAGCCACCCACCCCGAGGACACAGAGATGCCGCCGGTTTACATCGGCGACCAAACCCAGGGTGATGGGGTGGTGCGCACCCTGAGCGAGCAAATCTCGTTGGAAACCCGCACCCGCATGCTCAACCCAAAGTGGCACGAAAGCATGTTGCAACACGGCTATGAGGGCGTGCGCCACATCGAGGCGCACCTCACCAACACGCTGGGCTGGTCGGCCACCACGGGGCAGGTCAAGCCTTGGGTCTACCAGCAACTG
The DNA here is from genome assembly GCA_964589665.1 of uncultured Limnohabitans sp. Lineage (GTDB taxonomy): Bacteria > Pseudomonadota > Gammaproteobacteria > Burkholderiales > Burkholderiaceae_C > Limnohabitans_A. Next base: position 24,530 of record CAZPTM010000001.1, read on the forward strand.
GCGGAGACCTTCATCCTGGACCCCAATGTGCGCGAGCGCATGGCTGCCCTCAATCCGGCGGCTTCCGCCAAATTTGCAAGCCGCTTGCTAGAAGCATCGCGCAGACGTTTTTGGCAACCCGATGAGCAAACCCTGCAGGCCTTGCAACTGGCCGGCGCCGAGCTCGAAGACCGCCTAGAAGGCATTCAAGAAGGACTGGCCGCATGAACGATCGCTTTGTTGAAACCGCTCGCGTGCCCATCTCGAGCATCCGCAAGGGCACCGATGGCGAAGGCAGTGTGCAAGTGCACATGGACCCCCATTTACAAATTGGCCAGGCCAAAGTCTTTGCCATTTATGGCAAGGGTGGCATTGGCAAGAGCACGACCTCGTCCAACCTCTCGGTGGCTTTCAGCAAGCTCGGCAAGCGCGTGCTGCAAATTGGCTGCGACCCCAAACACGACTCGACCTTCACCCTGACCAAAAAGCTCATGCCCACGGTCATCGATGCGCTCGAAACCGTGGACTTCCATGCCGAGGAATTGCGCCTCGACGACTTTGTCTTTCAGGGCTACAACGGCGTGATGTGCGTGGAAGCCGGTGGCCCTCCCGCTGGTACGGGGTGCGGCGGCTATGTGGTGGGGCAAACCGTCAAGCTGCTCAAGGAACACCATTTGCTCGAAGACACCGATGTGGTGATTTTTGATGTGCTGGGCGATGTGGTGTGTGGTGGGTTTGCCGCACCGCTGCAGCACGCCGACCGCGCGGTCATCGTCACCGCCAACGACTTCGATTCCATCTTTGCCATGAACCGCATCGTGCAAGCCATCAGCGCCAAGGCCAAAAACTACAAGGTGCGACTGGGCGGCGTGGTGGCCAACCGCAGCGATGCCACTGACCAGATCGACAAGTTCAACCAGCGCGTGGGTCTAGAGACCCTGGCGCATTTCCCGCTGCTCGATGAAATTCGCCGCAGCCGACTCAACAAGTGCACCCTGTTTGAACTCGAGGCCACACCCGCTGTAGCGGCGGTTCAGCAGGAATACCTCAAGCTCGCAGCGCGCCTGTGGGCAGGCACCGACCCCATCGAGGCCAGTGCCATGAAGGACCGGGACATCTTTGACTTGTTGGGGTTTGATTGATGTGGCAGGCCACTTACGAACAGCGGCGTGAGGAAATCGCCGAATACTTTGACCGCACTGCGGCCAAGGCTTGGGCACGCCTGACGTCCAACGAACCGCTGGGGCGCATCCGCCAGACGGTGCGCGAAGGCCGAGATCAGATGCGTGAGGTGTTGTTGTCCTGGCTACCCGATGACCTGAATGGGCGACGCATCCTCGATGCAGGCTGCGGCACCGGTGCCCTGGCGCAAGAGGCCGCACGGCGCGGCGCCGAGGTGGTGGCCATTGACCTCTCGCCCACCCTGGTGCAACTGGCGAGGGAGAGGCTCATTCAGACCCACCCCGAATTGGCCCACCGCATCGAATTCGCCAGCGCCGACATGCTCGACCCGGCCTGGGGTGAATTCGATCACGTGGTCGCCATGGACTCGCTCATCCACTACCAGCGCCAAGACATCGTACGGGCCTTGCATACCCTCAGTGCCCGTTGTCGCCACTCCATGGTCTTCACCATTGCTCCGCGCACGCCCTTGCTAGCCGCCATGCACCGTGTGGGGCGACTCTTCCCGCGTAGCGACCGCTCGCCCAGCCTTGAGCCCGTCGACCCTGAACGCCTGAACCTGGATCTGAAAAACGGCTTGCACAGTCCCGACTGGTATCACGCCCGCATGCAACGCGTCAACCGCGGCTTTTACATCTCGCAAGCCCTGGAGCTGCGCCGATGAAGCGAATGGCCGTGAGCGTCCCCATGCCCCAGTGGATTCGCACCCTGGGGGTTCGGGTCATGCCGTTTGCCGATGTGGCCTCCACCGAATGGCCGGTGTCGCGTCTGATTCGGCTTTCGTTGTTTCAATGGGGCATTGGCCTGGTGACCGCCCTGCTGGTGGGCACACTCAACCGCGTGATGATTCTGGAATTGCAAGTCCCGGCTTGGTGGGTCGCGTTGTCGGTGGCCTTGCCCATGGTGTTTGCGCCACTTCGGGCTTTGATAGGTGACCGCAGCGACACCCATCCCTCCGCGCTGGGCTTGCGCCGAATCCCTTATTTGTGGATGGGCAGTCTTTTGCTGTTTGCTGGCCTGGCCATACTGCCCTTTGCCTTGCTATTGCTTTCCGAAGGCAATGGCCATGGCCTCTGGCTGGGTCGTCTGGGCTCCTGCCTGGCCTTTTTGCTCATTGGGGCGGGGCTTCAAGTCACCCAGACAGCGGGCATGGCCTTGGCCAACGATGTCATGCCCGAAGACAAGCGCCCGCGCATGGTGGCCTTGCTCTATGCCATGCTGCTCATCGGCCTCATCTGTGGCAGCGCGGCCTATGGCTGGCTGTTGCAGGACTTTTCTCCCAAGCGACTCATTCAGGTGATCCAGGGAACAGCTGTCACCGTGATGGCGGTCAACCTGCTGGCCATGTGGAAGCAAGAAGCACGCGGCAACAGACGTGGTTCGCGTGAAGCTGGGGGCTTTGGTTTGCGCTGGCATCGCCTCATGCGTGAGCCCCACATGCGCCGGTTTTTGTGGACCGTGGCTTTGGGCACCATGGCCTTTGGCATGCAGGATGTGATCCTTGAACCCTATGGCGGAGCGGTGCTGAACCTGAGTGTGGGTGACACAAGCTGGCTCACCGCCCAGACGGCATTGGGCAGCCTGATCGCCTTCAGCCTGAGCGCCCACTGGTTGAGCAAAGGCCTGCACGCCTGTCGCCTCTCTGCCCTTGGGGTGATCGTGGGCATGCTGGCCTTCCCCTGTGTGATTTTTTCTGCACCGCTTGACGCCGCCTGGGTGTTCCAGCTCGGCGCCATGCTGATTGGCTTTGGCAGTGGCCTCTTCGCCGTGGGCATGCTCGTGACTGCCATGGAATTCGGCGATGCCACCCTCAGCGGCCTGGTCATTGGCGCTTGGGGTGCCGTGCAAGCCACCGCCAATGGCGTGGCCATGGCCTTGGGTGGGGGCATACGGGATCTCGTTGACAGCCTGGCCATGTCGGGTCAGTTGGGTGAGGTGATGCAGTCGCCTGTGACGGGCTACAGCTTTGTCTATCACCTGGAGTTGTATTTGTTGTTTGTGGTGCTGGTGGCGTTGGGTCCCATGCTCAGGAAACCCCCCACCCTTACCCTCAAGCGGTCTCACCGTTTTGGCCTGGCCGAGTTACCGGGCTGAAGCATTTCGTCCCATTCATCAAGGAGAAAGATCATGGGAACTGGAGCAATCACGCAATACGTCGATGTTGCGCAACTCGTGCTTTATGCGTTTTGGCTATTTTTCTTCGGCCTGATCTATTACCTCGTGCGTGAAAACCACCGCGAAGGCTACCCCATGGACAACGGACGCGATGAGGGTGGCCCCCGCATCGAAGGTTGGCCGCCTGTACCTGCCTCCAAGACTTACCTCCATGAGGATGGTCATGTGACCCTGAGCCCAGACCCGAATCGGCCTGATGGCGTGCACCAAAGCCAGCCTGCTCATCGCTGGAATGGCGCACCGCTTGAGCCTGTGGGTAACCCGCTCACGGCAGGCGTGGGACCGGGTGCTTGGGCACAACGCGCCGATGTGCCCGACCGCACCCACCATGGTGAAGCCAAGATCGTGCCCTTGCGCGTGGCAAGCGACCACGGTGTGTCACATCGCGATGTCGACCCCAGGGGTTTGCCCGTTTGGGGCGCTGACCATGAGCAAGCGGGTGAAGTGGTGGACTTGTGGGTGGACCGCTCCGAAATGATGTTCCGCTACATCGAAATGAAGTTGCCCGATGGCTCGCGTCGCCTGGTCCCCATGACCTTTGCCCGCGTCAAGCGCGACGGCGTCCACGTGCATGCCTTGCTCGCCCATCAGTTTGCCAATGTGCCGCTCACGCGCTCGCCGGAGCAAGTCACTTTCTTGGAAGAAGAAAAGATTTGTGCGGTGTTTGGTGCTGGCACCCTATACGCCACACCCGATCGCATGGAGCCCTTGGTGTGAAAGCGATTCACGAACACGAGTGGGAAGCCGCGCCGGGTTTGCCCGAGGCCTTGCCCCAGGGCGAAACCTTGCTGTGGCAAGGTCGTCCCGATGTATGGCGACTCGCCATCGGCGCCTTCCATGTGCGCAAGGTGACGCTCTACTTCGTGATCCTATTGGCCTGGCAACAGATCAGCCTCATGAGCGATGGCCTGCCTTGGACAGACCGCCTGATTCTGTTGGTGCAGTCGTTGATGCTGGCCCTCATCCCCTTGTGCCTGCTGGGCATAGCGGCCTGGTGGGCTGCCAGCACCACGCTGTATTCGGTGACCAACAAGCGCGTGATCATGCGCATTGGCATCGTGCTGAGCCTGACCCTGAACCTGCCTTTTCGGCGACTGCTTGCGGCCGACCTCAAGCTGAGCCAAGGCGGTCACGGCGACATTGCGCTGGCCTTGCCCGATACCGACCGCATTGGTTGGTTCCATTTGTGGCCGCACCAGCGCGCCTGGCATGTGCGCCACCCCCAACCCACCCTGCGTGCGGTCCCGCGTGCGGCTGAAGTGGGCGAGCTGATTCGCGAACATTGGCAACGCGCCTTGTCCGATGCCACCTTGCGACAACGCCACAGCGCCATGCAAACCCAAACGCCCACCTGGAACCACAACCAAGACCAGGTAGCCGCATGAGCAGCAACACCCACCCCATGGCCAAAACTCGGCTCAATCCGGTGCTGGGGGCTGGCGTGTTGCTGATTGTCGTGCTCGGCCTGATCGCGGTGGGCAAGCACCAGCGCGATGACGCGCCCGTCTTGCACCAGGAGGTGCGCCAGGAACGGGCCTTGCATTTTTCCGATGGCCCCCAGGGCGAGGTGCTGATCATCGATGCCCGCAAAAACGAAACCATTGACGCCTTGCATGGCGAGCAAGGCTTCTTGCGCCAGACCCTCCGGGCACTGGTGCGCGAGCGCCTGCGCCGGGGACTGGACCAGCGTGAGCCGTTTTGGCTGCAGGAATTGCCCAATCGCCACCTCGCACTGTTTGACCCATTGACCCAGACCCGCATCGACCTCATGGCCTTTGGACCGAGCAACAGCCAGGTTTTTGCGCGCTGGCTGCAAACCCCCACACAACCTTGAACGAAAGTGCCCCATGAACATGTCCACCACCATTGAGTCCGTCGACGACGCCAATTCGCGTGCGGTGCAAAGCCATGTTTTGAGCCCGCGCTTTTACACCACCGACTTTGAAGCGATGGATCGCATCGACGTCTCTGCAGTGCGCGAGGAATGGGACGCCGTGATGCAGGAGTACGAGGGCGACAACAACCACGACCACTTCCAGCGTGATGCCGAATTTGCCCAAGAGCTCGCTCAGTGCCAGACCCAATGGACGCCGGAGCTCAAGCAAGAGTTGCTGGACTTTTTTGTGAGCTCACTCACCTCCGAATTTTCTGGTTGCATCCTCTACAACGAAATCCGCAAGAACGTCAGCAACCCCGACATCAAGCAACTCATGACCTTCATGGCACGCGACGAATCACGCCATGCCGGCTTCATCAACCAGTCTCTGCGCGACTTCAACCTGGGCATTGACCTCGGACAACTCAAGCGCACCAAGGCCTACACCTTCTTCAAACCCAAATACATCTTCTATGCCACCTACTTGTCTGAAAAGATTGGCTATGCGCGCTACATCACCATCTTCCGCCAACTCGAGCAACACCCCGAGCTGCGCTTTCATCCGATCTTTCGCTGGTTTGAACGCTGGTGCAATGACGAATACCGCCATGGTGAGTCTTTCGCCCTGATCATGCGGGCCAACCCTCATTTGTTGCGGGGCCTTAATCTGCTTTGGGTTCGCTTCTTCTTACTGGCGGTCTACGCCACCATGTACGTGCGCGATCACCGTCGCCCCCTCCTGCACCACGCCATGGGATTGGATTCCACGCAATACGACTACAAGGTGTTTCAGATCACCAACGAGATCACCCGCCAGGTGTTCCCGATTGGCCTGGACATCGATCACCCCTCCTTCCGCGATGGCCTCACGCACCTGGTAACCATCGCTGCGGCCTTTGACGACGCCAAGGCCAAAAAAGGCCTGATGGCCCGCGTCCAGCAAGCCTGGCACGGCGCGCGTGCAGCCGTTCAGTTTGTGCGCCTCTTTGTCTTGCCGGTCAAATCGCAAGCCTTGCCTGCACGCACCATCCTGAGGCCCACCTGGTGATGAACATTGCCTGGCCCATGGTAGCGGCGGTCATGGCTTGGTGGCTGGGTACGGGCGTGATCCTGTGGCTGGATCGCCAAGGACCGGTGGCCTTGCGCGCAGGTCTGGTGGTCTGGAGCCTGCTTCTGCTCATGGCCTTGTATGGCGCGCGCATCAGCATGTCGACCCCCTCAAGTGCCCATGCCTACCTGGGGTTTTTCTCGGTCATTGCCATGTGGGGATGGCACGAATTGCTGTTTTTGTCGGGACGGCTCACCGGGCCGCGCCGCATCGCCATGAGCGTGGGCGCCACGGGTCTGGAGCGATTCAAGCAAGCCTTTGCTGCGGTGCTGTGGCATGAACTGGCGCTGGTGGCCAATGCCGCCTTGCTCTGGTGGATGCAGTCACAACAACCCAATCACGTAGCGCTTTGCACCTTTGGCCTGTTGTGGTGTTTGCGCCTGGTGGCCAAGCTCAATTTGTTTGTGGGCGTGCCGCTGGTGGGCGCGCAATACCTGCCTGCGCACTTGCAATACATGGCGAGTTACTTTAGGGTGGCGTGTGTGGGCTGGTGGTATCGCCTCACTCTGGTTCTGGTCACTGCGGTGTGGGTGAGCTTGCTGTGGCAAACCCAGTCTGCTTCCGAAGCAAACTTCACCGGCTGGGTCTTGCTGTGCACCCTCTTTGGCTTGGGCATCCTGGAGATGCTCCTCATGGTCCTGCCATGGCCATTGCAACAACTGTGGGGCTGGATGGTTCGCCTGCCCGATCCGACATGAACGCCTACGCCCGCGAACCGCAACAACTGGGCACCTGGCTGGCGCAAGACACCCGCCCTAAGGCGGTGGTGATCGGCACCGGCTTTGGTGGGCTGGCCGCGGCCATCCGCCTACATCACAAGGGCTATGCGGTGAGCCTGTATGAAAAGCTTGATGCCCCGGGTGGCCGCGCTTATGTGCACCACCAAGACGGCTTTGCTTTCGATGCTGGCCCCACCATCATCACCGCGCCGCATTTGCTCGAAGAACTGTGGGCATTGTGCGGCCAGCGCATGCAGGACGATGTGACATTGGCCCCCATGGACCCGTTCTATCGCATCTTTTTCGACGACGGCGAACACATCGACTTCCACCACGACTCCCAGCGCATGCGTGACGAAGTGATCCGACTCTCACCCAATGATGTGGCCGGATACGACCGATTTGTCGAGGTCTGTGACCGCTGCAAGACCCTGGGCTTTGAGGGCATGGGCACCAAACCCTTTGACCACCTCTGGGACCTGATTGAAGAGATCCCCGCCTTTTTGCGCATGGGCGCATGGCGCAGCCTCTATGCCCAGGTCAAGCGTCATGTGCGCCATCCCAACCTGCGCGTGGCCTTGAGTTTTCATCCGCTGCTCATTGGCGGCAACCCCATGAAGGTCACCGCAGCCTATGCCCTCATCCATTCGTTGGAGCGAACCTGGGGGGTGCATTCGGCCATGGGAGGAACCGGCGCCATCGTGCGTGGCCTGGTGCGGTTGATCGAGGACTTGGGCATCCCCATTCACTACAACGCACCAGTGACGCAAATCATGACCGAGTCAGGTCGTGCCTGTGGAATTGAACTCGCCAATGGCCAGACTCAGCGCGCCGACATCGTGGTGAGCAATGCCGATGTGGTCTGGACCTACAAGCACCTCGTGCCCAATTCAGATCAATCGGCATGGACCAACTTCCACCTCGACCATGCTCACCACTCCATGGGCTTGTTCGTCTGGTACTTTGGCACGCGCCGCCGCTACGACCACTTGCCCCACCACAGCATGGTGCTCGGCCCGCGCTACGAGGGTTTGCTGAAGGACATCTTTGTCCGCAAGCAACTCAGCCGTGACTTCAGCATCTACCTGCATCGCCCCACGGCCACAGACCCTAGCGTTGCCCCATCGGGATGCGATGCGTTTTACGCCTTGGTCCCTGTGCCCCACCTGGGCAGTGGCACCGATTGGCGCTTGCAGGCCGAGCCCATGCGCGAGGCCTTGCAGCAACGCTTGAACGACACGGTGTTGCCGGGTTTTGCCAAAGAGATCATCACCTCTCGTCTGGCCACGCCCCAAACCTTCGAGCAGCGCCTGTGGTCTCACCTGGGGGCGGGCTTTGGGCTGGAGCCCCGATTGGTTCAAAGCGCCTGGTTCCGCCCTCACAATCGCAGCAAATCGCTGCCTGGCCTCTACTTGGTGGGCGCGGGCACACACCCCGGAGCGGGCGTGCCGGGCGTCTTGATGTCAGCCAAAGCTCTGGAACAGGTGGTGCCCCATGTGGTCCAACGATGAACGCATGACGCCCGACTTCGACCACGGGGACTTGCAGGCCTGCGTGGCCATGATGCAAAGCGGCTCCAAAACTTTTTTTGCAGCCAGCCGATTGCTGCCCTTACGCGTGCGCACGCATGCCATCGCCCTCTATGCCTTTTGTCGTGTTACCGATGACCTCATAGATGAGCGACCCATCGAATTAGCCCCCGTGGCGGTGAGCGAATTGCACCGTCGGCTCGACGCTATCTTCCGAGGCGAACCGGGCAATGCGATTGAAGACCAGGCCTTGAGCTTGGTTGTGCAGGAGGTCCAATTGCCGCGCCTGTGGCTCGATGGCCTGATCGAGGGCTTTGCCTGGGACGCCCAAGGCAAAGCCTGCGATACCTTGTCGGACCTCCACCACTATGCTGTTCGTGTCGCGGGCACGGTGGGCACCATGATGTGCTGGATCATGGGCCAACGCGATGCCGTGACCCTCTCTCGCGCCTGTGAGCTAGGTGTAGCCATGCAACTCACCAACATCGCGCGCGACATTGGTGAGGACGCGCGCAAAGGACGCACCTATGTGCCCCGTGAATGGTTCCGTCAAGAAGGCTTGGATGCAAACGACTGGGTGAAAAACCCCGTGTTCACGCCGCAGGTGGCGCGCCTCACGCAGCGCCTGCTTGACCATGCCGATGGAATCTATGCGCAAGCGCAAGCGGGCATCGCCTCGCTACCCGCTGATTGCCGGGCTGCAATTCATGCAGCGAATCTGATTTATGCGGAGATTGGGCACCAGCTGCGCCGTGAAGGCCTGGATTCGGTGAACCACCGCACCGTGGTGAGCCCCTCACGCAAGATGGTGCTCTTGCTCAAGGCCTGGACCCAATCGGCCTGGATCTGCGTTGAAGATGAACCGGCAACCACCCTGCCCGAAATCGAACCCATGATCACGCCGTGTGTGGGTGTAGTGGCAGGTCGTTTTGTGAGGCCACAACGCAGCTTGGGTCAGCGCGTCGACTGGGTGATGAACCTCATCGAGCGGCAGGAAAACCTCAAGCGTCGGCGTTCGATCAGCGGCGTCGGTTGAGCCAGTTGGCAGCCTTGAAGAGGCAAAACACCACATCAATCCAAATGAAGAAGTGTTTGATCTCCATGTGGCTTGATTTTTGATTAAGTTGAATTCCGAGATGGCGCGGCGCTGTGCATCAATGCGTGCATGAACTGGTCATCGATCGACAAAAAGGCGTCAAGCGCGCGTCTTTCTGGGCATGCGCCAAGGCAGCATATGCTGAACCAAGGGATGCGTCAGGCGCGGAACCGACAAAGATTCGTGAAAGGCCATCACCTCTTGGCCTGCATGGGTTTGCGACACCAGCCCCCGTTGGTAAAAGGGGGTGTCTTCCAGGGTTTGGATGGCTCGCGCGGGCGCTTCGCTGCGCACTTGACGGGCGACACGCCAGCGACTGGGCGGGAGCGACCACGCCGGCACCTCGTCTAAGGCCTCGATGCTGCCGTCCTTGGCATAGCGAAAGCGCAGCAGCCGATCGGGATGTTCGGCTCCGTGCATGTCGTAGTTCACCAGCGTGCTGCCATCGGGCAAGAGCGCGCGCGACCAGTCCCACATGGTAAAGCCCGCATCGATGGGCTCGGAGCCCTGGTTCGCATCCAAATAAGCCTGTCCACGCCAACTCAAGTCGGGACGCTGGAAATTCACCTCGATGTGGGCCTGCGTGGCTATCGGTCCCCAGCCGTGGCGTTCGTCGGCATCGAGGGCATGCACCTGCGGATGCAGAGCCTGAGGCCAGATGCGCACCTCGCCTTGCAGCACATGGGGCAGGGGCACACCGCGTTCGTTGATTTGAAAGCGCAGGCTTTGACCATCCCATTCGATGTGACTGGGACCCAATTGAAATGCGCTTGCCGTGCGATGGCACAGGTCTTTGCCACGTTCGGTCATGGCCCAGCGGTGATGAGTGGGGTTGTAGAGCGCCACGTTGAGTGCGCAGTGGTCTGTGGGGTCACCCAGCCCGTTGCGGTGTGCGCGCCGGTAATAGGGCGAGAACACACTACCGACAAAGGCAATGAGGGTCAGGCCATATTGACCGCATTGACTCAGCGCGTCGACATACCACCATAAGTAGCCTCCTGAGACCAAGGGTTGGTCAAACCGAGGCTCTCCCATACGGCCTCTGCCGCACGTTGCCCCGACATCGCGGCCATGGGAACCCCCGGTCCCGGATGGACACCACCGCCCGCCAAATGCAGGCCCGCTATTGGCGTCTTCGCGCCGGGTCGAGCAAAGATGCTCATCCAGCCGTGCGTCGTCTGCCCATACAGGGCGCCCGCCGAGGCCGGGAAGCGCTGATGAAAGTCCCTGGGATCGCTGCGCACCATGGGATGTCCCTCGAGGTGCAAGCCGTGTTGACTCATTCGGCTGAAACTTGCTGATTGACATTGCTCTAACTCCTCTTCGTCAAGCGCCTGATCCCCCATCGCTGGCGCATTGACCAGACACAGCAAACGCTCGCGATCCGGGCGTTCTCCAGGTCTTGACCAGGGTCTATCCTGTGCACAGACGTACACGGTGGGATCGCGGGGCAAACGACCCTCGTCAAAGATGTCTTCGAACTCGCTCGCGTAATCGTCCTGAAAGAACACGTTGTGCCGATCGAGGTCGCACGAACTGGTCGGGATCACCGCCGACCAGGTGACTGCTGAGAGGGACCGCTGTGGGGCTGCTGTTGGCACCGCGCGGCGCAGTGGTTGACCCAACAGACCTTGACGCAAGGCGGAGGGATCGCCATTAAAGACCACGGCGTCGGCGGGCAGGCGTTGTCCATCAGACAAGATCACGCCATCGACGCGGTCATTGCGCAAGTCGATGCGCTCGCATCCACGCCCAAAATGACATGTCACCCCGCGTTGCTGCGCAAGGCGCAACAGCGTTCGCGCCAAGCCATGCATGCCGCCCTCCACGCTCCAAACGCCGTCCATCTCGACTTGGGCAATGAGCATGAGGGTGGCCGGGGCTTGCCAAGGTGAAGAGCCACAGTAAGTGGCGTAGCGACCAAAAAGTTGACGCAAGCGCGGGTGGGTGAATTCGCGCTGCAGTTGTTGCCAAAGGCTGCGCATGGGTCCGAGCTGGGCGAGTACGCCCAAGCCCGAAGCACCCAGGCGAGCGGTCAACCCTGCCAGGCGCGGCGCATGTGCACACATGAAGGGTTCTTGCAAGATATCGTATAGCTCGCGGCTTCTGCGGCAAAAGCGGCGGAACTGTTCGGCAGCCGGCGCACCACCAAAGCGCGCCATCTCGACCTCGCTGGCCTCGGGGTCGGCCAGCAAGTCGACCTGCTCCCCATCGGGCCAAAAGTGACGCGCCAGAACCGACAGGGGTCGCAGCGTCAACTCGGCATCTAGCGAAGTGCCGCACTGATGGAGGATTTCATCAAACACCCAGCGCATGGTCATCACCGTTGGACCGCTGTCGATGGCCAGGCCATCTACGGTGCGCGTGTGTATCTTGCCGCCCGCCTGCATGCTGATCTCCACCAACGAGACGTTGAGACCACGCTGGGCAAGCAACAGCGCGCTCACCAGCCCGGCGATGCCAGCCCCCACGACGACCACGCGCGACTCAGCCATGGACAGCCTCCAGCCACTGCGCTTCATGGTTCAAATCCTGATCGTGCCAACGGCCTTGCATGGCCATCAAATGCATGCGGACAAACAGGGATTCATTGAAATAACCATAGCGGTTGGCCGCTTCGATGGCCTTGCGATGGGCCCCATCATGGGCATAGTGCATCATGTCGTCTTTGTTACGCCACAGGCTGAAGGTGCATTGCCGAACCAAGGGGGCTTCGCCCAAACCCATGGCGATCTCGCAGCCCTGGGCCTGGTTCAAATCGGACTGTGCTGCCGGGGCATGGCGCCAAAATGCCATGGCCTTGGTTGGGCGAATGCTCGCACGGGTCAGCACCGCCATGCGCTCGGGATGTGCAGCCAGACGGCGCCCCTCATTCGGGGTTTGTTGGCTGGTGTCGGTCACGCCCCAGTCACGACCATCCCATTGCCCACGAACCGAGTCCACGGCCATCACGCCCACCCAAGACTCGCGCGCGCGCGATCGCGCTTCCTTCACATAGGTGCTGTGGACAAATTGCTGGGCGTGGTCGATGTGATCAAACACCGCCATCACACCTTGGTGCGTGGCACTCGGGCGCAAGATGAAACCGCCCTCGTGACCACTGCCCATGATCTTGCCAAAGCGCAAGCCAGGGTGGGTTTTGACATTTGGCGGACCTGAGGCAAGGCGGTACCAAGCCCAGGCCTGGTGTTGACGCAGGTAATCGAACAACACCATCACCACAACCCCTGCGAGTGGGGAGGTCAAGGCGTTGGCGCCACTGATGCTCAAGCCCTGCCCCCCTCTGATGGAGGCTCGCGTCCGAGCCGGCTCGACGACACAGCAATGGGATCGCGCAAGGGGTAGGTGTGCGGCGTGGCATGGGGCTCGAGGGCTTTGGGCAGACGAAAGACCACGTGCTCAACCAAGCCCGGCGCTTCGTGAACCTGGCCGCTGGTGTAGGAACTCAGAGCCAGAACTACTTGCTGAACCAACACCTCGGGGGTAGAAGCGCCCGAGGTGACGCCTATGCGTTGTACGCCCTCTGACCACCAGGCGGGTTGCAATTCAGTGCAGTCTTGGACCAAGTAGGCGGGCTTGCCACATCGCTCGGCCACTTCGCGCAAGCGGTTGGAGTTGGAGCTGTTGCGCGCACCAACGACCAGCATTAGGTCAACGTCCTTGGCCAGGTCGCGCACGGCGTTTTGCCGGTTTTGGGTGGCATAGCAAATGCCATCCATGTTTGGACCCGTGAACTTGGGGTATTTTTCGTGCAAGGCTTGCAGGATGTCGTGCGTGTCGTCCATGCTGAGGGTGGTTTGCGTCACATAGGCCACGGGCGCATCCGACGGCCAAGGCAATGCGGCCACCTCCTGCACCGACGAAACCAGGTGGACAGGGCAGTTCACGCTGCCGACTGTGCCTTCCACCTCCTCGTGCCCCGCGTGACCAACCATCACCAAGTGCATGCCCTGCTTTTCAAAGCGCTGGGCTTGCAGGTGGACTTTGGTCACCAGCGGGCACGTGGCATCGAAGGTTCGGAGTTCGCGGCGTTTGGCCTGCTGGCGAACCTGGTTCGAAACCCCATGGGCACTGAAGATGGTGTGGGCACCGGGTGGCACTTTGCTCAGGTCGTTGACAAAAATCGTACCCCGGGATTTGAGATCGTCCACCACATGTTGGTTGTGCACGATCTCGTGAAAGACATAAATGGGTGCGCCCATTTGCTTCAAGGCCAGGTCCACGATGTCGATGGCGCGCTTGACCCCTGCGCAAAATCCGCGAGGGGTTGCCAGCACGATGTCCATGGTCAAGCGCCCAGAGGGTGTCGTGTCTCAGCGGGCTGCGATCTTGTTGTCGCCCTTGGGGGTGCCTTGGAGAACAGGATAGTCCTTGAGCATGGGGGCGCCGTACAAGGGTTTGTAGGCCCCTTGATGACAGGTGCCGCAATTGACCTTGGCCACATCGCCCAATTCACCTTTGCGATGCGCAGGAAATTCATTGGTGAGCGGTGTCATGTGATCGACATTGAGGCTACGAACCATGCGGATGCCATGCCAAGCAGTGACGCGCTGGGTAGGGTTGCCCTTCCAATCTTGGAAGGATCGCGTGTTGTGACAGTACGTGCAATTCACACCCAGTGACTGCGACATGTGCGTCATGAGGCCATAAGTCCATTCCGCCTGCTTAATGGATTGCCGATTGCCAGTGGGCAAGGCCGTAGTCGCGCTGACGCGGATGGGTAAATCCTCGAGCAAGAAGGGTGTGAACGGATCAAAGGGCAGAGACGACCAATTGACGTCTTGATCTGGTGTGTTTTGACCCGACTTATCACCCAGAAAGTTTGACCCATAGGGTTGATCTTTCTTGGTAAACCAGAATTGGCTGGGAATATTCTGTCCCCGGTGACAGGTGTAACAAGTGACCCCGGTTTGTGCCACATGGGTTTCCCAATTGCCGTTGATGAACCGGGTCATATCGATCATCCGACGCGCCACACGCTTGGTGTAAAGCGAATCGTCAGCGAGGTTGTTGAGATTGTGGCAGTAGCTGCACCCTTCTTTGGGAGCCACCCAGTTGGTCATGGACACCATAAAGGTAGCGAATTGGGCTGCACTCAAATCTTTCAGGACCTGAACGTTTTGATAGACCTGCTCGGCCTTTGGACCTTCGGCAGGAGGCAGAGGAATTGCAGGCGGCGCGACGTTGAGATCGGCTTGTGCCTGCAGGGTCCGCGGGTTGTAGACCTGCTGCATACCGGTTCCCCGATAACCATGCTGAACCACATCCACTGGTGGGCGTTCGCATCCGGCTAGTAAACACGCGGCACCGGTGATTACCAATGAGATCAATCGTTTCATGGTTTACCTCCTCATTTCAGACTGGCCGGGTCCATCACAGGGCTAAACACTTCTGGATAAGGCGGCACCACGCCGTGCTTCATTGACCAGAGGTACCAGTTGTCCACCACCGTGCCAGTGAGCAGGATGCCGATACCGCCCACCAAGGGACACAACACGGCAAACCACCAGGCCCAGCGGTGAATCGATTCCATGGTGGCGTTGAACCCCATGGTCCAGCGCCAGAACAGGGCGGCGCGTTCGCTGGCCGTGCCGCGATCGGTTATCTGTTCGATCTCGCGCTCGCCACCAAACCGGGTCACAGCCAGAATCGTGGCGCCGTGCATGGCAAAGAGCAGTGCCGAGCCATACAAGAAGGCAATGGACAAGGCATGGAAGGGGTTGTAGAAGAGATTGCCATAGCGCAGCGAGAACGCTGCCGTCCAATCGAGGTGCGGGAAGATTCCAAATGGAACCGCCTCACCCCAGGACCCCATGAGCACCGGGCGGAACAAGCCCAGCACCAGATACAACCAGATGGCCGCAAGGAAGGCCCAGGCCACATGCGTGCCCATCCCCAGTTCACGTGCACGACGATAGGTGCGCCACCACCACAACAAGAGCGATGCGGTGAGAAACAAGCCCGCGAGCAACCACCAGCCGCCCTGGTTCATGGGCGGGAAACTCAGACCGTAGGACGGGGGCGGCGGCTCCAAAGAGAGCCAGAACAACTGACGGATGAACTGCACCGGGTCATAGTTGACCGAGGCCAGCATGTTCATCCCAATGATGGTGGTGGCAAAGAGACCACAAATTAGCGAAGCCAGACCGAGTCCACCGAGGTAGATGGGACCAATCTGGGCATTACCGATCCAGCCCAACCAATAGTTGGTGACAGGCTCGCCGGTGCGCGGGCTGTTGCCGTGTCCGAGCTCAACGCCGTGGTGCACGGGGCCGGTGGCCTGAACCGTGGTGAATAAGTTTTGGTATTGCGCCATGTTTTCCTCCACAGGTGTTCAGCTCACAGGCCACTGTGACCAGATGGGCAGGTTCAGCCACCAGGTCCACCACTCGGGCCAACCTCGCGTCCAGAACGGACCACTGAGCACAATGCACAAGGCACTGAAGAGAACGGCAGCCAAAGCCAGAAACAGACCAAGTCGGTGAATGCCCAAGGTGCCAATCGAATAACCAATCGTGTCGCGGAAGAAGGTGTCCTCATGCTCCGGGGTCTTGACCGTCTCACCCGCCTTGGGGTTGGTCGACGACAGGATCAAGGCGCCGTGCAGCGACAGTGCAAAAGTGCTTGCAAAAAAGAAACTCACACCCAGCATATGGGCGGGGTTGTAGTGAAAGTGCAGGTACTGGTAGCCCACGTTGGACACCCAGTCGAGATGGCTGTAGATGCCGTAGGGGAAACCATGTCCCCATGCGCCCATCAAAACCGGGCGGATCACCTGCAAGGTGAAGTAAGCAAAGATGGCCACGCTGAAGGCCACGGGCACATGCAGCCCCATGCCCAGTTTGCGACAGATCTCGACCTCGCGCAACGCCCAGGAGCCAAAAGCACCCAGTGCGCAAACGGTGATGAATTGCCACAGGCCTCCCTCCATCATGGGGGCAAGTCGCAATCCCCATTTGAGGTCAGGCGGTGCAATGCTGATCTGCCACAGATTCCAGGTTGGCCCTTGTGAGGCACCCCACAAGATGAGCGCCGTACCCAGAATAGTGAAAAAGATGGTGGTGACACCGAAAAAACCGACATAGAAGGGACCGACCCAAAAGTCGAACAAGTCGCCGCCCAGCAGCGTTCCACCACGCACCCGGTATTTCCGTTCAAAGTTCAACATCGCCATGACATGCCCTCCCTCTAAATTCGCCGAATCACACAGTGCCGCGCCGAGTCAGCATCGCCCGGAGGCGGCATCTGTGTGGCCCTTTGCTTGCCTCAAGACTTTGTGGCAGGCATTGGACTGTTTTGAGACGAGACCGTCTGGGGTTTTTTTGCCCCATCTAGCCAGTTGAATTTGTTGGTACTCAACAGAATGAGATGGATCATTGCTGCAAGTCCGAACAAGAAAATGCCCTGGACCACCATGGCCCTGAGCGGGTCATAAAGACGCCAAATTCGCCACATATTGCTTCTCCTAGATGATTTGTGACATGAGTGTGTAGACCGCCGTCTTCACGCCCTGGACCATTGACACCGACCCTTCCGCGCCTGGTAGCAGCGCACGCCAATCTGAACCGACAAGTCGAGCCAAAATGGCGAGCACAAATAGCAGACCAAAAGAAATCAGGTAAATGAACCAAAAGGCCATGGAATCACCAGCCGATTCACGGTGGTGGTTACTCACAGTTTGAACGTGGGGCATGACGGTCTCCTAGATGGTTGATGTTTGACTCAGAACCAGGGACGCCACGCCCAGACCAGGATGTGAGCCACAACGGCGACAGCCGTAAACCCCACAAAGCCCTGCATCCAATAGGTATGGAACTCCTGAGCCTCTTCGTCGGTTAACCCGGAAATGGATTTATTCGACATGGTTGCTCCTTCTATCTAAGGCCTTGCGGCCCTCCTTGCGCTCGGCCCGCGCAATTGGGCAGTTGAAGCAACATGCTTCAACATCCTTGACCCGCTTGGTCCAAAAACCATGAGCGGTTGATGACGCATTGAGGAATCGCTGCTGATGACTCATTTCATGCCCATCTTTTGACTTGCAAATTCAACATGTCGGGACTGAACCGACTCGTCCCCGTGATCACGCGAATATTCTTCGGCCTGATCGCGCAGCAACTTGGCCGCTGAAATCTGCACCAGCACCGGTTGCTTGGAAACCAACTTGTTGAGCAAGGTCTGCGCGGAGTCTTCCCAAGGCAAGGCGTTTCCCAACCGGGTGCGAGTGGCTTCCACCTGGTCCATCTCTGATCCCAGCGGCAGGATGTGAAAGAGTGAGTCGAACAAGGCATTGCAAACCTCTTGAATGAGGTAAGTTGCGCCGCTGTAGCCCATGAAGGGGGTGCCGGTATGTCGCCGAATGATGCTGCCTGGGAACGATGCCGGAATGTAGGACGTCTTGAAGGGGCTGTGACCAGCACGCTCGCTGAGATACATGCGCTCGTTGTAGCTGCCAAACATGATTAGCGGGGGTTGCTGGTGACACAGCTTTCGAATCATCTGGTTGTCGGTTTTATGCCCAGGCTTCCTGGGTATGCTGAAGCGACACGGCAATCCCATTTCCATTTCTAGGAAGTGACGAATTCCCCTTTCATGCGTCTCGCAGGCCACGACAGCAAAGCTAGCCGTAGGGAAAAAGTCTTGAGTCACCGACCGCCACAAATCCCAAATGGGCTTGAGTGTGGTCTGGCGCTCCTGATGAATGAATGGCTCCGGATCTAGCCCAAGCAAGTCACCTAGCGTGCGCAGGAATTGAGTGGTGGTGTGCAGTCCTATAGGCGCTTGCAGGTAGGGTCGTTCAAGCGCTTCGCACAGCATGCGACCGTATTCGCGATACATGCAAATGTTGACATCAGCCTTGGCGAGATTGGGTATATCTTCGAGCGCCATGCCCATAGGGAACACAGCATTGATGTCTGCCCCAAGGCCTTTGACCAGTCGTTCAATCTCAGCCAGATCACTTGGCGTGTTGAACATGCCATAGCATGGACCAATGATGTTGACCAGCGGCCGCTCTCCAGGCTTACGGTCACCAGGCTTTTTGGCAGCTGGGATTTTTTTCAAACCATATTGTGTCCACAGCCAATTCATGGCGCGGTTTGCGCATTGCCACTGGTCTTCGTCAATGGTGCGGGGCAAAAAGCGCATGAGCTTGGTTCCCTCGGGCGTCACACCACCGCCAATCATCTCGGCTATGGATCCGGTCACGACTACCGCTGGCTTTTTGGGGTCGAGCGTAGCGTGTGCTCGCTTCATCGAGGCTTCTGTTCCCTCTCGACCCAGTTGTTCTTCAGCCAGACCGGTCACCACAATGGGCAATTCATGTGGTGGCAAGCCGTCTGTGTAATGCAAGACGCTGGTGACTGGTAGGTTTTCGCAACCTACGGGACCATCAATCACAACTTGCAACCCTTTGATCGCCGTGAAGACATAAACCGCCCCCCAATACCCTCCGGCACGGTCATGATCGATGACAAAGGGCATTTGGCTCATGTGGTGACCCCATCAAAAAAGCCATGCATCTGATCCATGCGTTCGCGATTGGCAATAGCTGCACGAACGACATCAACGAGTGAACTCATGCCTGGTACGCCCAGCAAAGGCCGCGCGGAGATCAGATTGGTGAAATACAAAGCGGGCAAACTCATTTCCTTAGCGCGTTGAACCACCGGAGTAGTTCCAATCGCGAGGTCTGGACGATGCTCATGCATGGCCTGAAGGTCTTGTTCCAGTGTTGCGCGGAACTGAACCTGCACTCCGCGCGCTCGCAGCCATTCGGCGTCATGCGCATTCCACGGCGTGGCTGGGCAGGCGGTGCCTACGTATCGCAAATCGGCGCCGCAATCGATGAGCAGTCGAGCCACCAGCAGTTCCGACCCCTCATAGCCACTCAGGGTGATGCGACCGTGGATGCGCTGTTCATCCAGCATGTTTCGCATGGGGTTAAGCACCGCATTGCGAGCCTTGTCAATCAATTCACGTGGTAGGCCCATGGATTGCCCCAGGGCGAGCAACCAGTCCTGGGTGCCATCAATGCCAACAGGCGCTGAGCCAATGATGGGTTTGCCCAAGTCGGCCAGCGTACGGAGGCTTGCGGTGTAAAACGGATGAATCGCGGCTACCGCAGCACCGTCCAAGGCCACATAAAGCTCTCGCCATTCGCGCGTGGGCAGCACAGCACCCACACCCAAACCCATGGGTGAGATCAATTGAGCCACCGACACGGGATCAGCAGGAAACATCTCCCCCACCAATGTGATCGATGGCCGCTCCCGTCGTTTGTCCTTGGGGGCTTGCACCGGTCCGTGACGCACTTCGGCTCTGGCGTATTCAAGCATCGCGCCAGTAAGCACATCTTTAGCTTCTGCATGCGTTGGCACGCCAAAGCCCGGAACATCAATGCCAATTACACGCACGCCATTGATTTCCTTGGGCAGTAACTGCAAGGGAACACCGCTGGCGGTGGGAACACACAGGTTGATCACCACCACGGCATCGACCAACGCTGGGTTTGCCTGGGCAATCACAGCTTCACGAATGTCTTCAAACAGCTTGCCCGTCACCAATGTCTCGGAGTTAAAGGGCACATAACCCACACTGCGTCGTGCACCATAGAAGTGAGAGGTGAAAGTTAGCCCATAAACGCAGCAGGCTGATCCGCTCAGGATCGTGGCGGTGCGGCGCATGCGCAAGCCCACACGTAAGGAACCAAATGCCGGGCACATGCTCTGGGGCTGGTCGTGCGGTCCCTGGCCTTCGCCACGGGGGTAGTCGCGCGCGAGCTGGTCGAGCAACTCGGACTTGCCCGCCTGCTTGGCCGCTTGCACAAGGGTGCCGGTGGGCGCATGACATCCCTCCTGCACCACCGAAGTTGCGGCCACAGGCTGTATGGGAATGGTGCGTGCGTTCATGCTCAGGCTTCCTGGTAGATGACCTCGAAGCTGGGCTTGGGCTCGGGCATGCGACCCAGCATGTCCGTCTCGCTCGCGGGTAACAGCTTCACATCGCGACCCACGGCCTCGGAACTGAACAGGCCCAGCAGTTCGTCCTGGCTTTGTGTCTTGGGTTGCAAAGGCGGGGCGATGGCCACTTGTTCGGCAAGGCCTTCAAACAGGGGACCCCATTCGCCACCGGGCTTGCCGATGATTTCGTAGCTTGCGCTCTTGCGGCGGATGTCCTCGTGGGCGGGGATGGCCGCGAGCACAGGGATCCCAACGTTGTGCGCAAAGGCCTTGGCCTCGCCGGTGCCGTCATCCTTGTTGATGACCATGCCGGCCACACCCACGTTGCCGCCAAGTTGACGGAAGTACTGCACCGCAGAACACACGTTGTTGGCCACGTAGAGCGATTGCAAATCGTTGCTACCCACCACGATGACCTTCTGGCACATGTCGCGGGCAATGGGCAAGCCAAAGCCGCCACAAACCACGTCGCCCAGGAAGTCAAGCAATACGAAGTCAAAGCCCCAGTCGTGAAAGCCGAGTTTCTCGAGCGTCTCAAAGCCGTGGATGATGCCGCGCCCGCCGCAACCGCGACCCACTTCGGGGCCACCGAGCTCCATGGCGTAGACGCCATCGCGCTTGAAGCACACGTCACCGATCTTGACTTCTTCTCCGGCGAGTTTTTTACGCGACGAGGTTTCAATGATGGTTGGGCAAGACTTGCCACCAAACAGCAAGCTGGTGGTATCGCTCTTGGGATCGCAACCGATGAGCAAGACTTTTCGACCCTGCTGAGCCATCATGTAGCTGAGGTTGGCGAGGGTGAAGCTCTTGCCAATCCCGCCTTTGCCATAAATGGCAATGATCTGGGTTTCTTTGGGTGTGCTCATTCTTTCGCTCTCCAGTCGATGACCATCTTGAGACAGCTGCAGTCGTTGAAAGCCAACTCGTAGGCCTCATGCGCCTGAGTTGGGGTGGCTTGGTGCGTGACCAAATCGGCGATGGACAAGCGGCCCGTTTCCACCAGCGCCTTGACGGCCAGCAAATCGGGGCGCTTCCATTCGGCCGCCAAGCGCAAGCGCATTTCGCGCATGAAGGCGGGCGCAAAGGCAAAGCGGATGTCCTGCTTGTAAAAACCCGCCAGCACGATCTCGCCGCCGGGGTGCAGGCGCTGGATCAGGCTGTTGAGCAAGTCGGCGTCACCGCTCACGTCATAGATGTGGCGGTAGTCGCTACGCGGGTCGTCCTCGGGGTGCATCACGTGGTAGCCCACGGCGCCTTTGGTGCGTTCGGCATCGACTTCCCACACGGTGGGTGGCTCGGCGCCTGCAGCCACGGTCATGCGGGCAAGCAAGCGCCCCATCACGCCATGGCCAACGATGAGGTCAGGCGGTGCATGCGGGGCTTGCTGCCCCCCGCCCGAAACACTGTGATAGGCCGTGGCCGCGAGGGCAAAGAGCACGGCGTCGCGCCCGAGCGCGTCGTCGACTGGCACCACTTTTTGGTGATCGGCATGCAGGCGGCGCGCTGACGCGCCAAAGAGGCTGTGCACGCCTTGCCAGCACCGCGTACCTGGCACAAAAACACGCTGCCCAATGGCCATATCCACGTCATGCGCCACTCGAGTCACCCGCCCCACGGCTTCATAGCCCGGTACCAGCGGATAGCCCATGCCGGGGAAACTGGGCATGGTGCCATCCCAAAGCAGGCGTTCGGTGCCAGTGCTGATGCCGCTGTGTTCGATGTCCACCTCCACCTGACCCAAGCCCAATTCGGGCAATTCAAGGCAGCCCAAACGCACTTCTCGGGGTTGGTTAAAGAGGATGGCTTCGGTTTTCATTTTTAACTGACATTGATGTGTGTCAATTTATCTTTACTATTTGGATTAAATATTGGGGTTATCCCTCATTTTGTTGCCCTGATGACCTGGGCGTGGATCGACATGCCCGTGCGCACTGGGGTCACCGTGTCAAAACCCGCCTGACGCAACAGGCACTCGTAATCCTGGCGGCTGCGCAGGCGGCCGTCGCCCATGGCCATGAGGTAGAAGTGAAAGTAGGCGCTGGCGTTGGCCTGATCCAGCTCGGCATGGGCCATGGGCTCGGCCAGCAGCAACTGCCCGCCTACGGGCAAGGCCTCCCAGGCCTTTCGCAGCAAGTCGACCACCACCTCGTCGCTGTGATCGTGGCCGATGCGCACCAGGGTGATGAGGTCCGCACCGCGTGGCAAGGGGTCGGTTTTGAAGCTGCCTGCGTGGCACTCGAAGCGCCCGCTCAGGCCCGCTTGCTTCAAGCGCTCTGCCGCCAACGCCACCACAGGCGGCAAGTCAAACAATTGCAGCCGCAGCCCAGGGAACTGCTGCCCCACACGTGTCATGAGCCGTCCCAAGCCGCAGCCCACGTCCATCACACAACGGTGTTGACCAAATCGATGCGACGCCAGCACCTCCTCCACCACGAACACCTGAGAGAGGTCCATGAGCTCGCTATAGCGCTGGCTTTGCTGCACGGAAGTCGCGTCCAGGGTGGCACGGTCGGCCATGCCTTCAACATAGGGCCAGAACGCGTGCATCAGCCCACCTCGCTCGCGCAGGAAGACCTCGGGCTCGGCCAGGTCGCGGTAGAGCAATTGGTTGTGCTCCACCATGGCTTGCAAGCCGAGGTGCGAGAGCAATGGCAAGGCGAGCGCGGCGAGCGCGTAACGACCATCGCGCTGGCGACGCAGCAGCCCCAGCGATTGCGCAGCCCCCAACAACGCAAGCAATCGTGACTCGGGCACCTGAACCTGTTGTGCCAAGGCCTTGGGGCTTAGGGCATCCTGCGCGAGCCGTTCAAAGAGTTTGAGCCGCACGCACGCCACCAACACCTGGGTGTTGGCAAAGCCGCTCATGAGGTCGTAGAGGCGCACCGTGCGCCGCCGCGTCACCCAGCGCGTGAGGGGGTTGCCGCGAAGAAAGTTATAGAGTTGCGGGTCGCTCAGCCGCCGTTCGACACGCAGCAAGGAACGCTGCCCCCAGTCACCTAGCCATCGCCAAGGTGCAAGAGCCATCACGCTCTGATGCTCCTCATGCCCAGGCTCGCGCGACTCGACCCTCGCTCGGATGAGCT
>CAZPTM010000001.1:48337-49596 GCA_964589665.1 uncultured Limnohabitans sp.
GCAATCACATCGCGGATGTCGTCGGCCGCCTGATAAGCCAGCCCAAGGCAATCGCCCAGATCGTCCCAGGTATCGGGGTTGCGCCCGCAGGCCAACGCTCCAGCACGGACTGCGGCAAGAAAGAGCGAACCGGTCTTGGCACGTTGGTAAGTGGTGAGCTCGGCGGTGCCCTCGCATTCCCAAGCCTGGCCGGCGACCAAGCCACGTGGCACACCCACCGCGGCGCTCAGGTTTTGCATCAAGGCCAAAACGCGGCGCGGGTGTTTGGATGGCGCATTCATCAGCACGTCAAAGGCCATGACGATGAGTGCATCGCCCGTGAGCAAAGCCAGCGGTTCACCGTGCGCCTTATGCACCGAAGGACGCCCTCGCCGCGTGTCGGCGTTGTCAAAAGCTGGCATGTCATCGTGCACCAGCGAGGCGCAGTGCATGAATTCGATGGAGGCCGCGGCAGCATCGGTGAGAGCCTGCTCCTCTTCAGAGCAAGCCATGGCCACCGCAATGCACAACTGGGGGCGAATCCTCGCCCCCCCAGAAAACAAGGCGTCGCGCATGGCAGCGATCAATCGCGGCGGAGCACCCTGACCACTGGCGGCGTCAAATGACTTAATGAGGGACTTTTCTGCCCTTGCTAGCAGTTCCATGGCAACCCCTTTGTCAACTTATATTGACAGATATTGAAGTCAATATACAATAACATTCCAAGTTGTCAATTGGAAATGACGGTGAAATAGCCCTCACTTTCACTTTGCTCACCATCGACATTCACGGGTTCGCACCACCTCCGCAATCGCTCGATTTCGTTACAATGCAAACACAGGAGAATTCCATGATCAAAACCAGCACCCGTCGCATTTTTATGATGCAAACGATTGCTTTGACTGGCGCGGCTGTGTTGTCCAACACCACTGCACACGCAGCCATGGTGAATGAGAAAGACCCCCAAGCCATGGGCTTGGGCTATCACGCTGACGCCTCCAAAATCGACAAAGCCAAGCAGCCCAAGTATTCATCAGGCCAAAAATGCGAAAACTGCGCTTTGTACCAAGGCAAAGCAGGTGATGCAGCTGCCGGCTGCCCCTTGTTTCCAGGCAAGCAGGTGTCCAACAAAGGCTGGTGCACGGCATACGCCAAAAAAGCCTAAGCAGATTTAGGCACTGAGCCATGGCCCGCCGATGCGGGTCAATTAGGTGCAAACCCCTGACGAATCGCCAACGCTGCACGCCTATGGCTGCGTGGCGCACTTGCGCGAGTTCCAG
>CAZPTM010000002.1:0-17650 GCA_964589665.1 uncultured Limnohabitans sp.
CGCGTGGCCAAAGACATTGGTGGCATCGCTGTCAAATGCAATGTGTCCGATCCGGACAGCATGGCTCAAGCCATCGAAGCTGCTGCATCCACCCATGGCCCTGCCCGTATCCTGATGCAAATTGCTGGGATTGGCACCGCCAAGCGTGTGGTCGGCAAAGACGGCCATGCGGCCCCGCTTGAAGACTTCGCCAAGGTCATCAACGTCAACCTGATCGGCACTTACAACGCAGCTCGCCTGTTCGCCGCCGCCTGCGCCAAGCTCGAACCTCTGGAAGACGGTGCCCGTGGCGTGATGGTCTTCACTGCTTCGGTGGCCGCCTTTGACGGCCAGGTGGGCCAGCAGGCCTACAGCGCCTCCAAGGCAGGTGTGGCAGGCATGACGCTACCCATGGCGCGCGACCTGGCGCAGCACGGGATACGCGTGTGCACCATCGCGCCCGGTTTGTTCAAAACCCCGCTAATGGAAACGCTGCCCGAGCCCGTACAGCAATCGTTGGCGGCCAGCATTCCCTTCCCGTCTCGATTGGGCAAGCCCAGCGAGTTTGCCGAACTGGCCTGCCACATCGTCAGCAACAACCACCTCAACGGCGAAACCATTCGCCTCGATGGCGCATTGCGGATGGCGCCTCGATGAATACTGTCACTGCGAGCATAGCGCGGCAGTCTATGTATGGCCGCGCTTCGCTCGCCAGACAACCATGCCTGGAACTTGAGAACATATGAGCAAGACCGTTGTTTACGAAGTGGAAATCATGTTCGGTGACTGCGATCCCGCAGGCATCGTGTTTTTCCCGAACTACTCCAAATGGATGGACGCCTCGTCCTTGAACTTTTTCGTCAAATGCGGTGTCAAACCCTGGCGCGAACTGGTCAAGACCACCGGCATCATCGGCACGCCCCTGCTGGAGATCAACACCAAGTTCATGCGCCCGGCCACCTACGGCGAGCGCATCCAGGTGCACACCAGCGTGCAGGAGTGGCGCGAAAAAGTGATCGTGCACAAGCACGTCGTCATGCGCGGTGACACCGTGCTGTGCGAAGGCACCGAGGTGCGTGCATTCTGCATTCAGCACCCTGACGATCCGGGCCGCATCAAAGCCATTCCCGTTCCCGAAGACATCAAAGCCTTGTGCAGCTGATGTCCAATTACCTTTTTCTTCAACCCACCCTCACAGGAGACAAACCATGAAACTGAAGAAGACCCTGCTGGCCCTGGCCATCACCGCAACCGCCAGCTCTGCTGCACTCGCTGACATCAAGATCGGCGTAGACCTGTCCTTGACCGGCCCCGGTTCCGGTTTGGGCATCCCGATGCAAAAACAGATGCAGCTGTTTCCCAAAACCATCGCTGGCGAGAAGGTGGAAGTCACCATCCTTGACGACGCCTCCGATCCCGGCAAAGCTGCTGCCAACGCTCGCCGCTTCGTGACCGAAGACAAAGTGGACGTGATCTTTGGTGCCAACCTGACGCCTACCTCTGCTGCCATCACCCCCATCGCTTTTGACGCCAAAACCGCTCAAGTGTCTGGCGCGCCCATCCCTCCTCAGGGCGACAAAGAGTCCATCGTGTTCCGTCTGCCCCAAGGCTTCAAGGTGATGAGCCACGCCGTGGTTGAACACATGAAAAAGCAAGGCGTGAAAACCGTGGGTTTCCTGGGCTACGCCGACGGCTATGGCCAAGGCTGGCTGGTCAACATCAAACCCATGCTTGAAGCTGCTGGCATGAAGATGGTCGGTGAAGAGCGCTTTGCCCGTTCTGATACCAGCGTGACACCTCAAGCTCTCAAACTCAATGCAGCGAACCCCGACGCTATCTTGGTGGTCGCCTCCGGTTCGGGTGCGGCCATGCCTCAGCTGGCTCTGGCCGAGCGTGGCTACAAAGGCAAGATCTATCAGACACACGCAGCGGCAACGCCTGATCTGATGCGCATCGGCGGCAAGACGGTGGAAGGCACCTATGTGGTCTCCGGTCCCGCCCTGCTGGGCGACCAGTTGGCCGACAGCCATCCTTCCAAAAAGCAGGCCTTGAACTTTGTGGCCAACTTTGAAAAGGCCCACGGCGCCAACACGCGCAACCAGTTCGCTGGCCACGCCTATGACTTCCAGATCGCCATGGAGAAAGTCATCCCCATGGCACTGAAGAAAGGCAAACCCGGCACCCCCGAATTCCGCGCTGCCATTCGTGACAGCCTGGAAACCATGGGCCGCACGGTGTTTGCCCACGGCGTGATGAACTGGACAGCCACAGACCACGAGGGTTACACCATGGAAACCGGTGTGATGACCAAAGTGGTGGGTGGCAAATTCAAGGTCGAATAAGACCCTGTTGAGACTGCCACGGCCTGCGGCCTCGCAGTGACTGTTTCTGTGACTGATAGGTCGCAACAAAGTCACTGAGAGGCCGCAACACAATGACATGCTTCATTGCCAGCCGCAAGGCGGCGAGGCAATCTGTTTTTTCACCCACAACAAGGCACTCTATGGATTTCTCCATCGCCAGCATCCTGATGCTTGACGGCGTCACCAACGGTGCGGTCTATGCCCTGCTCGGCTTGGCCACCGTACTGGTGTTCACCGTCACGCGCGTCGTCTTCATTCCTCAAGGCGAGTTTGTCGCCTACGGCGCCCTCACGCTGGCCATGTTGCAGACCGGCAAAGTGCCCGGGACCGTGTGGTTGCTGCTGGTCATGGCCGCGGTGGCGGGCATCATGGAGTTTGTCAGTCGGTGGCGTCATCAGCGCAGCCTGTCACGCGCCGCACGTAGCACCCTGCGCCTGCTGGCTTTTCCTGTTGTCGCGGCCCTGCTGACGGTTTGGGCCGCTCCTTTGCAGTTGTCGCTGTGGCTGCAAGCTGCCTTGAGCGTGGCCGTGGTCACGGCCTTTGGTCCGCTGGTGTACCGGGTGGCTTATCAATCGCTGGAAGCGGCCACCCCACTGGTCTTGCTGATCGTTTCCGTGGGCGTGCACTTTGCCATGACCGGTCTGGGCCTTTTGTTTTTCGGCGCCGAGGGTTTCCGCAACCCTACCTTCTGGGATGAGCGTTTTTCGCTGGGTCCTGTGGCCTTGTCGGGCCAGGCCGTGATCATTTTTGCAGTCTCGCTAGCCTTGATCGTGCTGCTGTGGCTGTACTTCGAAAAATCGCTGCGTGGCAAGGCCTTGCTTGCCACCGCCGTCAACCGCACCGGCGCTCGACTGATGGGCATTTCCACCCACGCCTCCGGTCAACTGACTTTTTTGATGGCTGCCATGATTGGCGCGCTGTCGGGCCTGCTCATTGGGCCCACCACTACTGTGTTTTATGACTCCGGCTTCCTGATTGGACTCAAAGGCTTCGTGGCTGCCGTGATTGCCGGCCTGTCCAGCTACCCCGGTGCTTTACTTGGCGCACTTTTTGTCGGCATCGTGGAGGCCTTTGGTGCCTTCTGGGCCAGCGCCTTCAAGGAAGTGATCGTGTTCACCATCATCTTGCCTGTTCTCCTCACCCGCTCTCTGCGCAGCGGCCACTCGGACGAGGAACATTGATCATGTCTCTCAAAAAAAACCTGCCCATCTTGCTGCTGGCCTTGGCCGTTCCTGTTGTTGCAGTGCTGCCTGTTCCTGACTTCTGGATTGCCCAACTCAACTACATCGGTCTGTACGCTCTGGTGTCCCTGGGCCTGGTGCTGCTCACCGGCGTTGGGGGCCTGACCTCGTTCGGACAAGCCGCCTTTGTGGGCATCGGTGCCTACACCACGGCTTACCTCACGCTCAACTTCGGAATGACGCCTTGGTTGACCTTGTTGGTCGGTCTGGGGTTGACCGCCATCAGCGCTTTTGCGGTGGGCTTTATCACGCTGCGTATGTCCGGCCACTACCTGCCTCTGGCCACGATTGCCTGGGGCCTGTCGCTGTACTACCTCATGGGCAATCTGGAACCCCTGGGCAAATACGACGGGTTGCAGGGTCTGAGCAGCATCACGCTGGGCCCCATCGACATCGGTCAAGGTCGCCTGTTCTTTGTGCTGTGCTGGGCCTTTCTGATTTCAGGTGCCGTGGCCCTGATCAACTTGCTGGACTCGCGTCCAGGTCGCGCCATTCGCTCACTCAAAGGCGGCACACAAATGGCTGAAGCCATGGGCATCAACACCTTCCGCTACAAGGTCACCATCTTCCTGATTGCGGCCCTGTTTGCCGCTGTGGCAGGCTGGCTTTTGGCGCACTTTCAGCGCACCGTCAACCCCTCGGCCTTCGGCCTGAAGATGGGCATCGAATACCTGTTCATGGCCGTTGTCGGTGGTGTGGGTTATGTATGGGGCGCTGTGGTGGGTGCCGGACTGGTCAAACTACTCGACGACTACCTGCAAGTGGCCCTGCCCGCCTTGATCGGCACCAGCGGCAGCTATGAAGTCATTGTGTTTGGCATAGCCCTGGTGCTGGTGCTCAAATACCTGCCCGATGGCCTGTGGTCGTTGGTGGCTCGCTACTTCCCTAAAGCCAAGCGTGATGTCAACTGGCAAAACGCTGCCGACTTGCCCGTACGCGCCAAGCCCACCATGGGCGAGCCCGTGCTGTTGGTCGACAAAATCCGTAAACAGTTTGGCGGTCTGGTGGCCGTCAACGACATCAGCTTTGAAATTACTGCGGGGCAAATCGTGGGCCTGATCGGCCCCAACGGTGCCGGCAAATCGACCACCTTTAACCTGATCACGGGTGTGCTGTCCAAAACCAGCGGCACCGTGACTTTTTGCGGCCATGATGTGAGCAGCCTGCCCTCGCGCGACATTTCGCGCCAGGGTATGGCCCGTACCTTCCAGCACGTCAAGATGATTGCTGACATGACGGTGCTTGAAAACGTCGCCATGGGCGCGTACACGCGCGGCGCCAGCGGCGTGCTGTCGTCCATGCTGCGTACGAACCAGGCCGAAGAGCAGCGCTTCATGAAAGAAGCCCAACGTCAGCTCGAACGCATTGGCATGGGCGAGTACCTGCACGAGCAGGCCGGCAACCTGGCCATGGGCCCGCAGCGCCTGATGGAAATCGCACGCGCCCTCTGTTGCGATCCAGCGCTGCTGCTCCTTGATGAACCCGCCGCAGGTTTGCGCCACAAAGAAAAGCAGGCGCTGGCCGCTGTGCTGCGCCAACTGCAATCCGAAGGCATGAGCATCTTGCTGGTCGAGCACGACATGGATCTGGTGATGGACGTATGCGACCAGCTGGTGGTGATGGAATTCGGCACCCTGCTCACACGCGGCACGCCTGCTGAGGTGCAAGCCAACCCTGCTGTGCGCGCTGCTTACCTGGGAACGGAACACTGATATGTCGACACTCCTCAAAGTCACCGACCTGCGTGCTGGCTACGGCAAGGCCGAGGTCCTGCATGGCCTGAACATTGAAGCCCAGCGCGGCAGTGTGATCACCGTCATCGGCCCCAACGGCGCGGGCAAGTCCACATTCCTCAATTCGCTCATGGGTATCCTGCCGGGCAAGGGCCGCATTGAATTCGAAGGCCAGTCCATCGAAGACCTCACACTTGAAGAACGGGTCATGCTGGGCATTTCGCTGGTGCCCGAAAAGCGCGAGCTGTTTGGCACCATGAGTGTCGAAGACAACCTGGTGCTGGGCGGCTACCGCCAAATGCGCCTGGGCAATGCCCAGTGGCGCAGCCGTCTGGACGATGTGTTCGATCTGTTCCCTCGCCTCAAGGAGCGTCGCGCACAGGAAGCAGGCACCCTGTCTGGTGGTGAGCGCCAGATGCTGGCCGTGGGCCGCGCGCTCATGTCACGCCCTTCGCTGCTCATGCTTGACGAACCCAGCCTGGGCCTGGCGCCACTGATCGTGAAAGACATTTTCTCCATCATCGACACCCTGCGCAAAACCGGTGTGACAATCGTGCTGGTCGAACAAAATGCTCGCGCCGCTCTGGCTGTGGCGGACCAGGGCTATGTCCTGGAAATGGGTGAAATCGGATTGCACGGTCCTGCCGCCGATCTGGCCCAAGACCCCCGCGTGATCGACACCTACCTTGGTGCTGCCAAAAAATAATTTCTACCCATGAACGCCTACACCCCTCATACCGATGACATGTTCTTTGTGCTCCAGCGTGTGCTGGGTGCACCGGCTCAGTTACAAGCCCTGCCCGCCTTCGGCGAGGTTGATCCTGATTTGATGCAGCAAGTGCTCGAAGAGGCTGGCAAGTTCGTCGGGGAGGTGATCGCCCCGCTCAATCGCGATGGCGACGAGGTGGGTGCGCAATGGAAAGACGGCAACGTCACCATGCCTCCCGGCTTCAAAGAGGCTTACCAAAGCTTCTGGCAGTCGGGCTGGCCTGCGCTGTCGGCTGCTGCAGAGGACGGTGGTCAAGGCCTGCCCAGCGTGCTCGAAGCAATGCTCTATGAAATGCTGTCCGCCGCCAACCACGGCTGGACCATGGCACCGGGTCTGCTGCATGGCGCCTACGAGTGCATCAAGCACCACGCCAGCGACGAACTCAAAGCACAGTACCTGGAAAAAGTCGCCACCGGCGAATGGCTGGCCACCATGTGCCTGACCGAGCCGCACGCGGGCTCCGACCTGGGCCTGTGCCGCACCAAGGCCATACCTCAAGCCGACGGTAGCTACAAGCTGAGTGGCACCAAAATTTTCATCTCGGGCGGCGAACACGACCTCACCGACAACATCGTGCACCTGGTGCTGGCCCGCCTGCCCGATGCGCCGCCTGGCCCCAAGGGTCTGTCGCTGTTTTTGGTGCCCAAGTTTTATCCGGACGGCACACGCAGCGCGGTGCACTGTGAGCGCATCGAAGAAAAAATGGGCCTGCACGGTAGCCCCACCTGCGTGATGCGCTTTGACGAAGCATCCAGCCAGATCGTCGGCGAGCCCGGCAAAGGCCTGAATGCCATGTTCATCATGATGAATGCGGCGCGCCTGCATGTGGCGCTGCAAGGCATCGGCCTCTTGGACGCCGCCTGGCAAAAAGCCGATGCGTATTCGCAGGAACGCCGCCAGATGCGCGCACCGGGCAAGGGTCGTGGCGCGGGCGAGGCCGACCTGATTGCCGAACACCCGGCGATGCGCCGCATTTTGGACACCCAACGCGCCTGGATCGACGCTGGACGTGTGTTGGCCTACAAAACCGCCATCGAGCTCGATCAGATCAAGCACGGTACGGCCGAAGCGCAGCCCCTTGCGCAGCGCTGGTGCGCCTTGGTCACACCCATCATGAAATCGGTGTTTACGCATCAGGCTTTTCATGGCGGCAGCGACTGCCTGCAGGTGTTCGGTGGCCACGGCTATGTTCGTGAATGGGGCATTGAGCAGCACATTCGCGACGCCCGCGTGGCCATGATCTACGAGGGCACCAACGAAATCCAGGCCATCGACCTTTTGGTTCGCAAGGTGCTGACCGATGGTGGCCAGGGCATGAATGCCCTGCTCGACATTGTCGAAGCCGATGTTCCCGCCCAGGCCCCGACCCGCACGGCAGCCGTGGCGCGCATCGGCACATTGCGCGCCATCACCAAACAAATCGTCGATGCAGCCCCCAAAGATGCACAGCTGCCTTTCCGCGTGGCCGACGACTATCTGCGCGCCTGTGCACTCGTCTTGCTGGACTGGGCCTGGCTGCGCATCGATGCCGCCGTGGACGACAGCGTGGCCAACGCCGCCGCACGCTGGCAGGCCCCTGCTCAGGCGCTGCGTCAGTGGGTGTTGCCCGAGTTCCAGATGCGCACCTTCATCATCGTGCAGCAATGCATCGCAGCGGCATAATTCACGCCCATGGCCACCACAGCGCAATCCAGTTTCAAACGACCGAGCAGCCGCAGCAAGGCAACGGCCAGCGATCTGCCGCATGTCAGCTCGATAGACCAGGTGGACACACGTTACTTGCAGACCCTGCTGGGCTACAACGCGCGTCGAGCTGCCCTGACCATCATTGAAGGATTTCTGGAGCGCATGGCCGAGTTCGGCTTGCGACCTGTTGATTTTTCGGTGATGTCAGTCATCCAGCACAACCCTGGCGTCACCTCTCGCCAGCTGTGCGCTGCGCTCAATTTATTGCCCCCCAACCTGGTGGGCCTGGTCCAGTCACTGGAGGCGCGTGGCCTGATCGAACGGCACCCACACCCTACGGATGGGCGTGCCATGGGCCTGCATCCTACCGAACAAGGCCGAAGCCTGATGGTGCAAGCCGAACAGGCGGCCACCGATCTGGAAATCGAACGATCATCCCGCCTGTCAGCAGCCCAGCGCAAAACGCTACTGGAGCTGCTGCAAAAAATTTACCTTTGATCGAGCTGATCAGCGGCTACGCTCAGCCAGGTAAATGTCGATACGGCGGTTGCGTGCGCGCCCCGCTTCGGTGGCGTTGTCGGCAATGGGCTCGCGCGAACCGCGACCCTCGGTGCTGATGCGGCTGGAGGCCACACCACGCGAAACCAGGTAGTCACGTGCACTTTGAGCACGGCGAATCGACAGAGGGTTGTTGATCGCGTCACTGCCCGTACTATCTGTGTGGCCGACTATTTTGACTTCCATCGACCCTTGCTGGTTCACCCCTTGCGCAAACTGGTCAAGAATGGGTTTGAGGCGAGCTTGAATGTCCGACTTGCCAGAGGCGAATGAAATGTCGTTCGGAATGCTCAGCTTGAGCTGGTTATCAGCCGTCTGCGTCACTTCAGTACCCGTGCCTGCCGTTGCCGCTTCCATCTGGCGTTTTTTGTCCTCCATCTGGCGCGACCACACATAACCACCGAGTGCGCCCAAGGCGGCGCCAATGGCTGTGGATTTCTTGTCCTTACCAATGACCTGACCCGCAATGGCGCCAATCGCCGCGCCACCACCCACACCCTTTTGCTGGGTAGACATGGTTTCGCAGCCTGTGAGCACCACACTGCCCATCAAAGCCAGCGTGATCAGGGATGTCGTCGTTTTTTTCATGGTTTCCTCCTTTGAAACGCGTTGATGTAATGCTTTGATTGTGCATTCATTTTTCCGCCTGCAACTGTTGTGCTTACTTCATGACACATTTTTCTGGATGCGAGCATCTTTATATTTGAACAAATATAATGATACATGGAGGAAAGACATATGCAAAACCACACACCATCCACTACACAACAACCTCTTCGCGTGGGTTTAATGGGCTACGGCAAAGCCGGTCAAGCTGTTGCAAACGTCCTGATGGAAGATCCGCGCTGCAGCCTGCAATGGGTTGCGCGCAAACATCTCCCCGAACTTTCGCATATTGCGAGCCAAAACATTCCCTTTACCTCTGCCGACCAGGACTGGGGAGCTTGGCTTGACCTGAATCCTGTCGAGGCCATCGTGGACTTTTCACATCCCGATGCTGTCTACCAATACGGCCCCGCCATGGCTGAGCGCGGCATCATGCTGGTCAGTGCCAACTCGGCCTACCAGCCCGAACACATGGAATTCATGGCCAAGCTGGGCCAGCAAACCCAGGTTTTGTGTTCTCCAAACATCACGCTAGGTATCAACTTTTTGATCCTGGCGGCCAAACTGCTGCGCAACATTGCCCCGTTTGCTGATGTTGCCATTTTGGAACAGCACTTCAAACACAAAGAGGAAATTTCCGGCACCGCACGCCGTATTGCAGAGACCCTGTCGGTCGAGGAAGACCAGATCACGTCCTTGCGTCTGGGCGGCATCGTGGGCCACCACGAGGTCATCTTTGGGTTTCCCTACCAAACTGTGCGTCTGATCCACAACTCCATCAAACGCGAAGCGTTCGGCACAGGAGCGGTGTTTGCTCTGCATGAGTTGGAGACCTGCCCGCCGGGGTTATACAACTTTGACGAACTTCTGGAGCGACGAATGCGTCAAAGTCTGCTTGAGACCGGCGGACAGGGTCAGGACCCTGCGCTGGCATAATTCAAACCCTGTTTTTTGACCCTTGAGACTGCCATGCAAACCACCGCTTCCGGACTGCAATTCATTGACCATGTAACTGGCGAAGGCGACGAAGCCCGCAGCGGCCAGTACGTCAGCGTGCACTACACCGGCTGGTTGTTTGCCAATGGTGAGCAAGGCGCCAAATTCGATTCCAGCCGCGACCGCAACGATCCCTTCGCCTTCGCGCTGGGGGCCGGCATGGTCATCCGCGGTTGGGACGAAGGCGTGGCCGGCATGAAAGTGGGCGGCCAACGCACCCTGATCATCCCGCCCGAACTGGGTTACGGCCCCCGTGGCGCGGGCGGCGTGATTCCGCCCAATGCCACCCTCAAGTTCGACGTGGAATTGCTGGCTGTCGAATAAACCAGCCTTCGCGTAGAGATGGCTTCACCCCGCTGGGGTTCGCCATGACGACATCAAAGCGTCATGGCGAGCACAGCCGGGCCTATCTCCCTCTTGAATTGCCCCAAACCGCCCCCACCTGCGGAGGCAAGTTCTTGTTTTGCTGATTTTTTAAGCACTCATGTCTGAAAATACCCCTACCCCCGACAACGCAGCGCCTGAGCAGGCCGCCCCCGAAACCCAAGCCGCTGACGCCGCACAGGATTTGGCCGCACAGCTCGCCGAGCTGCAGGCCAAAAACGCCGAACTGGCCGATTTGTACCTGCGCGCCCAGGCCGATGTGCAAAACGCTCGCCGCCGCGCCGACGACGAAATTGCCAAGTCCCGCAAATTCGCGGTTGAAGGGTTTGCCGAAAGCCTGCTGCCGGTGCTCGACAGCCTGGAAGCCGGTCTGGCCATTCCCAACGCTACCATCGAGCAAATTCGCGAAGGCTCCGAAGCCACGCTACGCCAGCTCAAGAGCGCGCTGGAGCGCAACAAAGTGATCGAAGTGGCCCCCGCCGCTGGCACCAAGTTCGACCCCGCCCAGCACCAAGCCATCAGTATGGTGCCCGCTGAGCAAGAAGCCAATACGGTCGTAAGCGTATTGCAAAAAGGCTACCTGATCGCAGAGCGTGTGTTGCGCCCAGCACTGGTCACGGTGGCCGCTCCCAAGTAAGGCATGGATTGCCACGCTTCGCTCGCAATGACTTCATTCACGTCATTGCGAGCAACGCAGTGACGAAGCAATCCCCGCCCCCTTGAATTCCAGAACACCCCCCCAATATCCATATCAGTTTCAAATTTCCTTTACGGAGCACACATCATGGGAAAAATCATCGGCATTGACCTGGGCACCACCAACTCGTGCGTGGCCATCATGGAAGGCAACTCAACCAAAGTGATCGAAAACGCCGAAGGCGCGCGCACCACGCCTTCCATCATTGCTTACCAGGAAGACGGTGAAATTCTGGTCGGCGCCAGCGCCAAGCGCCAGGCCGTGACCAACCCCAAGAACACGCTCTACGCCGTCAAGCGCCTGATCGGCCGCAAGTTCACCGAAAAAGAAGTGCAAAAGGACATCGACCTGATGCCCTACACCATCTCTGCCGCCGACAACGGCGACGCCTGGGTGGAAGTGCGTGGCAACAAGATGGCCCCGCCGCAGATCAGCGCTGAAGTGCTGCGCAAGATGAAGAAGACCGCCGAGGACTACCTGGGCGAAGCCGTGACCGAGGCCGTCATCACCGTGCCCGCCTACTTCAACGACGCCCAGCGTCAGGCCACCAAAGACGCCGGCCGCATCGCGGGTCTGGACGTCAAGCGCATCATCAACGAACCCACCGCTGCAGCCCTGGCCTTTGGCTTGGACAAGCAGGAAAAGGGTGACCGCAAGATCGCCGTGTACGACCTGGGCGGCGGCACTTTTGACGTATCCATCATCGAAATCGCCGACGTCGATGGCGAAAAGCAGTTCGAAGTGCTGTCCACCAACGGCGACACCTTCCTGGGCGGCGAAGACTTCGACCAGCGCATCATCGACTTCATCATTGAAGAGTTCAAGAAAGAGTCCGGCGTCAACCTCAAGCAAGACGTGCTGGCCCTGCAGCGCCTCAAGGAAGCCGCCGAAAAAGCCAAGATCGAGCTGTCCTCGTCTTCGGCCACCGATGTCAACCTGCCCTACATCACGGCCGACGCGACTGGCCCCAAGCACCTGAACGTCAAGCTCACCCGCGCCAAGTTCGAGTCCCTGGTGGAAGACCTGATCGAGCGCTCCATTGCGCCTTGCCGCATCGCCATCAAGGACGCCGGTATCAGCGTGTCTGACATCGACGACGTGATCCTGGTGGGCGGCCAAACCCGCATGCCCAAGGTGCAGGACAAGGTCAAGGAGTTCTTCGGCAAGGAACCCCGCAAGGATGTCAACCCTGACGAAGCCGTGGCCGTGGGCGCAGCCATCCAGGGCCAGGTGCTCTCGGGTGACCGCAAGGACGTGCTTTTGCTGGACGTGACGCCCTTGTCCCTGGGCATTGAGACCCTGGGCGGTGTCATGACCAAGATGATCACCAAAAACACCACCATTCCGACCAAGTTTGCCCAGACCTTCTCGACTGCAGATGACAACCAGCCTGCCGTGACGATCAAGGTCTTCCAGGGCGAGCGCGAGATGGCTGGCGGCAACAAACTGCTGGGCGAGTTCAACCTCGAAGGCATCCCGCCCGCACCGCGTGGCACACCGCAGATCGAAGTGTCTTTTGACATCGACGCCAACGGCATCCTGCACGTGGGCGCCAAGGACAAGGGCACCGGCAAGGAAAACAAGATCACCATCAAGGCCAACTCGGGTCTGTCCGAAGCCGAGATCCAGCAGATGGTCAAGGACGCCGAGCTGAACGCCGCCGAAGACAAGAAAAAGCTGGAGCTGGTACAAGCCCGCAACCAGGGCGAGGCGCTGGTGCACTCCACCCGCAAGAGCCTGACCGAGTACGGCGACAAGCTCGATGCGGGCGAGAAAGATGCCATCGAAGCCGCCGCCAAGACGCTGGAAGAAGCCCTCAAGGGTGAAGACAAGGCCGACATCGAAGCCAAGACCGAAGCCCTGATGACCGCCAGCCAGAAGCTGGGCGAGAAGATGTACGCCGACATGCAGGCCCAGCAAGCCGCTGGCTCGGCAGGTGGCGAACAAGCCAAGCCCGCCGACGACGATGTGGTCGACGCAGAGGTCAAGGAAGTCAAGAAAGACTGATGGATTGCCACCGACCTGCGTTCCTCGCAATGACGAAACAATGTGTCATTGCGAGCGTAGCGAAGCAATCCAATCCACAGCGTCCCGCGTAAAGCACGGGACGCTTTTTGCATGAAGCGGCCTGAAAAAGGCCAAGGTCACAAGTCATGTCCACGAAACGCGATTTTTACGAAGTGCTGGGCGTTGCCAAAAACGCCTCGGACGACGACATCAAAAAGGCATATCGCAAGCTGGCGATGAAGTATCACCCTGACCGCAACCAGGGCGATGCCGCCAAAGAGGCTGAAGCCAAATTCAAAGAGGTCAAGGAAGCCTACGAAATGTTGTCGGACGCGCAAAAGCGCGCCGCCTACGACCAGTACGGTCATGCCGGGGTGGACCCCAATATGCGCGGCCCCGGCGGCGCCGAAGGCTTTGGCGGTTTCGGCGATGCCTTTGGTGACATTTTTGGCGACATCTTTGGTGGTGGTCGTCGCGGCGGTGGGGGTGGTCGTCAGGTTTTCCGTGGCGCTGACCTGAGCTACGCCATGGACATCACACTTGAAGAAGCTGCCAACGGTAAAGATGCGCAGCTGCGCATTCCAAGCTGGGAAGAATGCGACACCTGCCACGGCAGCGGAGCCAAACCCGGAACCAGTGCCAAGACCTGTTCGACCTGCCACGGCTCTGGCTCTGTACAGATGCGACAAGGTTTTTTCAGCGTACAGCAAACCTGTCCGCATTGCCGTGGTTCGGGCAAGATCATCCCCGACCCTTGCACCACCTGTCACGGACAAGGCAAAGTCAAGAAACAAAAGACGCTGGAAGTCAAAATCCCTGCGGGCATCGACGACGGCATGCGTATTCGCAGCGCGGGCAATGGTGAGCCGGGCACCAACGGCGGCCCTCCTGGCGACCTGTACATTGAAATCCGAATCAGAAAGCACGACATCTTCGAGCGCGATGGTGACGATTTGCACTGCGCTGTGCCCATCAGCATCACCCGTGCGGCGCTGGGCGGTGAAATCGAAGTGCCTACGCTCGGCGGCAAAGCCGTGATCGAGATTCCGGAGGGCACCCAAACCGGCAAGCAGTTCCGTTTACGCGGCAAAGGCATCAAAGGTGTGCGCTCCAGTTACCCTGGCGATCTCTATTGCCACGTGAATGTGGAAACACCGATCAAGCTCACCGAGCATCAGAAAAAACTGCTCAAGGAGCTGGAGACCTCGCTCGAAAAAGGAGGTCACAAGCACCAGCCAACCGGCGAGAGCTGGACAGACAAGCTCAAGAACTTTTTTGGTGCTTGATCGCCAAGAGCCATCTCAATGACATATCTACAGCGGGGCCTTAGGGCCCCGTTTGCATGAAGACTGACTATCATGCTTGCATGAGCGTCACGATTGATTTTCTGGGTGGAGCTGACACAGTCACAGGCTCTAAATACCTGGTGCGACACCAAGACCAACAACTGCTGGTGGACTGCGGCCTGTTTCAAGGCTACAAACAGCTGAGACTTCGCAACTGGGCAGAGCCTGCCTTTAACCCAGCCGCCATTGGTGCTGTCGTCCTGACCCATGCGCACCTGGACCACAGTGGCTACCTTCCTTTGCTGGTACGCAAAGGCTACGAGGGGCGAATCCATGCAACCCCCGCAACACGCGACCTGTGTGCCATCTTGCTGCCCGACAGTGGCCATATTCAGGAAGAGGATGCGCGTTTTGCCAACCGGCATTGTTTCTCCAAACACCAGCCCGCCGAGCCCTTGTACACCCGCAGCGATGCCTTGAACTGCATGCCGCATTTCAAGACCCATGAATGGGGCCAGTGGTTCGAACCCTTGCCTGGCTGGAAGGCACGCTTTAGTGAGGCAGGGCACATTCTGGGCGCCAGCAGTCTGTACCTGGAGGTTGCTGGCCACCGCATTCTTTTCTCGGGCGATCTGGGACGCCCCGATGACGAACTCATGCGTGCACCCCAAGACCCACCTGCTGCCGATACCGTACTGATTGAATCCACCTACGGCAATCGCACACACCCCGAAGGCAATCTAGAAGCTGAACTGCTGCCTTTGTTGAAAAAAGTGGCTGCACGTGGTGGTGTGGCCGTGTTGCCTGTGTTTGCGGTGGGGCGAGCACAAATGATCTTGCATATGCTGGCCCGGTACAAGACACGCGGTGATCTGCCCCATGGCCTTCCCGTGTTTCTGGATAGCCCCATGGCTTCGCACACCACTGCCTTGTTTGCGCGACACATATATGCACACAAACTCGAGGAGCTGGACATGCGTGCCATGGGCCATGCTGCGCACATGATTGAAACGCCAGAAGAGTCCAAAGCTCTGGCCCTTCGCCACGGCCCCATGATCATTTTGGCTGCAAGTGGCATGGCCACGGGAGGACGTGTGCTGCACCACCTGGAGCGCTACGCACCTGATCACCGCAACCTGATTGTGTTGACAGGCCATCAGTCCGAGGGCACACGTGGCGCCCGACTAGCCAGTGGCAGCAGTACCATCCGAATGCATGGGCGCGATGTTCCTGTTCGTGCAGAAGTTGTACAACTGGAAAGTGCTTCAGCCCATGCCGACGCTCAGGAGCTGCTGAACTGGCTCTCGCGCATGCCACAGCCACCTGCGCAGGTATATGTTGTCCATGGAGAACGCGAGGCCTCTGATACCCTTCGCCAGCGTATCGAACGCGAGTTGCACTGGCGCGCGTTGGTCCCTGAACACAACTCAACCTGGCCAGCCTGAGGGCTTCAGTCATTGTTCAGAAGCTGTCATGCGTGTCAGCGACAATAGATGGATATTGGATTGCCGCCCATGAATGCACAAAGAAAAACATCTGACGCAGCCACACACCCTTTGTGGCTATCTTTGCTAACCACGTTGTGGCTGGTGACTTTGCCCAACTGGCCGTTGTGGCGTCAGTTAACAGCCTTACCTGAAGTCCAAGGCGCACGTGGCTTGCTGTTTGCATTGGGCATGGGTGCGGCCATCTGGGCCATCACGAACATGCTCGCCTTGATGCTGGGCTGGTCACGCCTGCTCAAACCCGTGCTCAGTCTACTGGTAGTCAGTGCAGCAGGTGGGGCTTATTTCATGCTCAGCTATGGCATCGTGATTGATGCGACCATGATCACCAATGTCATGCAAACCGATCCACGCGAAGCGGCAGATCTGCTCAACTGGCGCATGCTGCTGGCGCTGCTGCTCTTGGCTGCCCTGCCCTTGTGGTTCATCTGGCGCACACCACTGCGTGCATTGGGCTGGCGCCGCACATTGATCTCGCAGTTGAGTGCTATCGTAGTTTCAGCCTTGGTGGCTGTGCTGTGCCTGATGGCCATTTTTCAGGACTTCGCTTCCATCATGCGTAACCACACGCAGATTCGTTACCTGATCAACCCGCTCAACAGCCTGTATGCCGTTGCGTCGGTGGCGGCGCAGCCCTTCAGGCGTGATGAGAAAACCTTTTTGCCAATTGGACAAGACGCCATTCAACGGCTGCCCAACAATGCCCAGCCACCGCTCATCGTCCTGGTGGTCGGTGAGACTGCCCGCATGGGTAACTTTGGCATCAATGGCTACGAACGACAAACCACCCCCAAACTCGCCCAGGAAAAAGTGGTCAGCCTGCGTGGTGTGACCTCTTGCGGCACCAGTACCGCAGCCTCTTTGCCCTGCATGTTTTCGCATCTGGGACGCGAAGGCTTCGACAGTCGCAAACATAACTATGAAAATCTGCTGGATGTGTTGCAACGCGCCGGCTTGGCAGTACTGTGGATAGACAACCAGGCGGGCTGCAAAGGTCTGTGTGACCGTGTGCACAGTGCATCCACCACGCAGCTCAAAGCCTCCCCTTGGTGTGACGGTGGCGAATGTCACGACGAGGTCATGCTCGACAAACTGGCCGAGCGCCTGAACAAGCTACCAGCTGAGCAACGCTCCAAAGGAGTGGTCTTGGTCATGCACCAGATGGGCAGCCACGGCCCCGCCTACTACAAGCGCACACCCCAGGCGTTCAAAAAATTCACACCTGAATGCACAAGCAATGCCTTGCAGGAATGCGAACGCCAGCAAGTGGTCAATGCTTTTGACAACACGATTGTCTACACCGACCACTTCCTGAGCCAGACGATTGGCTGGCTCAAGCAGCAAAAACAACCCTCCGCGATGATGTACGTCTCTGACCATGGCGAGTCGCTGGGTGAAAACAACATTTACCTGCATGGCCTGCCCTACCGCATTGCGCCGGAGGAACAAACAAGAGTGCCTTGGATCACCTGGATGTCTGACAGCTACCAACAGCAGCAAAACCTGTCACTTGACTGCTTACGCGGCAAGATCACTCAACCCCTCACGCATGATTCGTACTTTCATTCGGTGTTGGGCCTGACCAATGTCAAAACAACGCTCTATCAAAGTGAGCTGGATTTGTACGCCAGCTGCCGTCGCTGATCACATGAAACGATCAAGCAGGCGCCGCGCCTGACGGTCCCAGCGCTGAGGCTCACGGATCAGATACTGCACGCCGTGGCTGTCGCTGAGCAGCAGCACATCGCGACTGAGGCGCCGAATGTCCTCTTCGGCCTTGAGCGTCAAACGCGTGGTTCCCCGATTCGTCTCCACCAGCCACTCGCTGGGCGTAGCGAAA
>CAZPTM010000002.1:17750-26094 GCA_964589665.1 uncultured Limnohabitans sp.
AAACTCACTGCGGTCATGACTGCTCCTCGAACAAGCCATCTTCGGCCTTGCGTTGTTGCGCCTGGTACAGGCGCCAGTATGCACCTTCGACCTCCATCAGCGCTTCATGCGTGCCCTCTTCCACCACTTCGCCTTTGTCCATCACCACCAGCCGGTCGGCTTTGCGCAGGGTAGATAAGCGGTGGGCAATGGCAATCGTGGTGCGTCCGCGCACCAGATTGTCAAGCGCGTTCTGGATTTCTTTTTCTGTTTCGGTGTCCACCGCGGACGTGGCTTCATCCAGGATCAAAATGCGCGGGTCAATCAGTAATGCGCGAGCAATCGAAATGCGCTGGCGCTCACCACCCGACAAGCCTTGACCACGCTCACCGACCAAGGAGTCATAGCCTTGCGGCATGCGCAAGATGAATTCGTGCGCATGCGCGGCGCGAGCTGCCGCAATGATTTGCTCACGCGTGGCGTCCGGACGACCGTAGGCGATGTTTTCAGCGATCGTTCCAAAAAACAAAAACGGCTCTTGCAGCACCAGACCAATCTGGCTGCGGTAGTCGGCAAGTTTGAGTCGACGAATGTCCACGCCATCGAGCAACACCTGCCCCTGGCTCACGTCATAAAAACGGCAAATCAAATTGACCAAGGTGCTTTTACCTGAACCGCTGTGCCCCACCAGCCCGATCATCTGGCCGGGTTCAATCGTCAGATCCAGGTTGCGAATCACCGCTCGGTTGCCGTAGCGAAAGTTGGCCTGGCGCAGCTCAATATGTCCCTGCACTTTAGGCAGCGGCACAGGATCCACCGGTTCGGGCACGCTGGAGACATGGTCGAGGATGTCAAAAATCCGCTTGGCGCCCGAAGCGGCTTTTTGGGTGTGCGAGACTATCCGGCTCATGGAGTCCAGCCGGGTGTAAAAGCGCCCGATGTAGGCCAAAAAGGCCGTAAGCACTCCCACGGTGATACGGTCATGCGACACCAGCCAGATGCCAAAAGCCCAGACCACCAAGAGGCCGACCTCAGTCATCAAAGCTACCGTGGGCGCAAACAGTGACCAGACCTTATTGAGCCGGTCATTGACTTGAAGGTTGTGACGATTCGCATCCTTGAAGCGCTGGGCCTCGCGCCCTTCCTGCGCAAAGGCTTTGACAACCCGGATACCCGGAATCGTATCTGCCAGCACATTGGTCACTTCCGCCCAAACCCGGTCGATCTTTTCAAAGCCAGTGCGCAAGCGCTCGCGCACCACATGGATCAGCCAGCCAATAAAGGGCAATGGCAACAAGGTCACCAAAGCCAGGGTTGGGTTGATGGTAAACAAAATGACTGATGTCATCACGATCATGAGTACATCGGTGGCGAAGTCCAGCAGATGCAAGGACATGAATACATTGATCCGGTCGGTCTCGCTG
The DNA here is from genome assembly GCA_964589665.1 of uncultured Limnohabitans sp. GTDB lineage: Bacteria > Pseudomonadota > Gammaproteobacteria > Burkholderiales > Burkholderiaceae_C > Limnohabitans_A. Next base: position 19,154 of record CAZPTM010000002.1, read on the forward strand.
CCAATGCGCGCAATCAGATCGCCCGTTCGTCGCCCGCCAAAATACTCCAGCGAGAGTTTGAGCAAGTGCTCATAGGTGGTGGTCCGCAAGTCCGCGCCGATGCGCTCGGACACCAGCGCCAGAATGTAGGTTTTGGCCCAGCCCAGCACCCAGGCCAGCAAAGCTGCCAGCAACAGGCCGCCCAAATACATGGCCACCAGTTGCGGGTCGATGGCCTTGCCGCTTTGGTAGGGAATCAGCACCTCATCCATCAGGGGCATGGTCATGTAAGGCGGCACCAGGGTTGCCGCTGTTGAGGCCAGGGTCAACGCAAAACCGCTGAACAACTGCCACCGATAGTGGCGTGCAAAACGCCAGAGTTTGAGCAGCGTCCAGGTCGAAGGTGGCGCGTCTTCGGGCTGGCAGCTTGGGCACACCAGCGCATCTTCAGGCATCGTTGCCTGACACTGCGGACAAATGCGCTCGGCGACCGCGGGCTCGTCGGCGATTGCATCCGAGCCCAGCATCGCCATACGCCGACGCACCTGCTCAAGCCAACGGTGGACTACGGGCTGCAAGCCCAGGGTATAGCGCCAGACGGCCAGGCGTCCATGGGCATTGAACAACTCCAGACGGCCCACCCCGGAATGGTCAGAGGTTCGCCAGTCCCAATCGGGTTCGATTACCCATTGTTGCCACTTTTTTTCACCTTCAAGACACGCCAGCAGCCGCCGTTCAGTCAAAATGAGTGCCGTTCTGGCAAATACAAGCTCACCGTCGAGGTCCAACTCCAGACCCGACAAAGGTGATTCGTCTGGCAGCAGTTCAAAGGGAACGCGGCTCAACCAGGCTTGGGCGATGCCTGAACGCAACACAGAAGGCAATGTCGGAGTCATGTTAGATCACAGCAAAACGCCAGGTCAGCCGGATGCAACAGACATTCGGAAGCTTGCTTTTGCATGGTTTGTCATGCCCCAGCCCACCTCCTGCGCACCCCACGCCGCCGACCACAGCGGCGGGCCATTGTATGCCGCGGCACACACCCATGAGTAACAAAAAGATCGATTTCCTGCGCATGACCCACCTGCGCGGCCCCAGCATCTGGACCTACCGTCCCGTGATGGAAGTGTTGGTGGACATTGGCGAGTTCGAGGACTACCCATCCAACCTTTTACCAGGCTTTAACGAACGACTCACCGCCTGGCTACCAGGCCTGATCGAGCATCGTTGTAGCCCAGGCGTTCGAGGTGGTTTTCTGAAACGTCTGGAAGATGGCACCTGGATCGGACACATCCTGGAACACGTTTCACTGGAACTGTTGACTCAAGCAGGGCTGCCCAATGGCTACGGACGTGCTCGCGAGGCTGGACCGCGAGGCGTCTACAAAGTCATCATCCGCGCTGTACATCCTGAAGTTTCCCGCCAAGCCTTGATGATGGCTCGCGAGCTCATCTTGGCAGCCGTTGATGATCAGCCTTTCGACGTCCAGCAGGCCGTAGAAGACCTGACCGACCTGGTCGACAGTCGCCTGGTCGGCCCCAGCACACGCGCTATTGTGGATGCAGCCTGGGATCACCGTGACATCCCCTACATCCGACTCAATGAGGGCAACCTGGTGCAGCTGGGTTACGGCAGTGCACAGCATCGCATCTGGACCGCTGAGACTGACCGCACCAGTGCAATTGCCGAGGGCATCTCCAAAGACAAGGATATGACCAAGCAATTGCTGGCCGCTTGCGGCATTCCTGTTCCGGAGGGGCAGGTGGTAAACAGTCCCGACGAGGCCTGGCAAGCTGCCCAAGATATAGGGCTTCCCGTCTGTGTCAAACCTGGTGACGGCAATCGCGCCCGGGGCGTCTCTCTGGAGCTTTCACAAGAGGCTGACATTCGGGCGGCTTACGACATCGCCCTGAACCAGGGCGATGAAGTCATTGTCGAAAAATTCATCACAGGTCTGGAGCATCGTTTACTGGTCGTCGCAGGACGACTGGTCGCCGCCAGTCGCGGCGAAACCGCCAGCGTCACGGGGGATGGACAGCACACAGTTCGCGAATTAGTGAACCTTCAAATCAACGCCGACCCCCGTCGTGGCAGCGACGGCAGCCTGCCCCTGGAAAATGTTCGTCTGCGCGAAAACAGTCCTGAAGTGTTGGAGCTCAAACGACAAGGCTTGACCCCAGAGTCAGTGCCTGAAGCCGGACGCAGCGTCCTGGTCAAGCGCACAGGCAACATGACCACCGACATCACCGACATCGTGCACCCCGAGGTGGCGTACTTGGCCTGTCTGGCCGCCAAGGTGGTCGGGCTGGACATTGCAGGCGTGGATGTGGTCACTCCAGATATCACTCAGCCGCTGCACAAGGTCGGTGGTGTCGTAGTGGAAGTTAATGCTGGCCCCAGTCTGCTCATGCACCTCAACCCCGCACAAGGCACACCACGAGACGTGGGGCAAGCGATCGTGCAGCATCTTTTTGCGGAAAGGGAAAGTGCACGCATCCCTGTGGTGGGACTGATGGGCGATGGAGACACCTGCCGTAAAGCGCAGCTGGTGGCCTGGTTGCTTCACCTCAAAGGCTTGACCACGGGGCTAGCCTGCAGCGAAGGTCTTTATTTGAACCAGCGATGCCTGCAATCGACTGGCGGCATGGATTTTGAAAATGCTCAACGTCTGCTGATCAACCGCAATGTGCAAGCCGCAGTGTTTGAAACCGACGTGCGTCACTTGATGACCGAAGGCCTGCCCTACGACCGCTGCCAGGTCGGCATCGTGACATCCATGCCATCGAGTCAAAACTTGCAAGACCTCTACGCTGGGGAGGACGACCGCATGCCCGGGTACATTCGCACCCAGATCGATGTGGTGCTTCCCGGTGGTATGGCCATTTTGAATGCCGACATCGAAAGCGTGGCTGAGCTGGCGCAATACAGTGATGGCACCGTCACTCTTTATGCGCAAGATGGTCAACACCCCCGTCTACAAGCGCATCGCACGCAAGGCGGGCGAACAGCCTTTTGGCGGCAGGACATGCTGATCCTGGCACAAGGCGAGCACGAGACAGAGGTGCTCAGCACCCAACGCCCAGCCGTGGCACGGTTGCTCAAAGACGGTAGCTTCAACCCCAGCGACCTGCTGGTGGCAGCCTGTGCTGCATGGGCGCTAGATACCTCTCCCGATTTGATCCGCGCCGGCATTAAAAGTTTTGGCCAGCACGCTCACTCCAACTGATCTACCGACCTCTCCTTATGCAAGTCTCTCGCATCCGAGCCCTCAGAGGGCCAAATCTCTGGAGTCGCCACACTGCCGTGGAAGCCATTGTCAGCTGTGGGCCGCAGGACCTGTTGATGGTCGGTCTGGAGCAACAATTGCGCCGCATCTTTCCGGCCATTGGTCTCATTCGTGCCAATGCCACCGACCAGACGGTCTGTCTGGCCCATGCACTCGAAAAAATCACCCTGGCTTTGCAAGTGCAAGCGGGGTGCCCTGTGACTTTCAGTCGCACCACACCCACACAGGAGTCCGGCACCTATCAAGTGACCATTCAGTACTCTGAAGAAGCCGTTGGGCGACGAGCTTTGGCCCTGGCTGAGCAACTGTGCATCGCCGCACAACAAGGTCAGGGCTTCGACCTGGAGGCGGCTTTGGCAGAACTGCGCGAGCTCGATGAGGACGAACGCCTGGGCCCCTCCACCGGCTGCATTGTGGACGCAGCCATAGCGCGCGGTATTCCTGTCAAACGCATGACCCGTGGCAGCATGGTTCAACTGGGCTGGGGCTCGCGCCAGCGCCGCATCCAGGCTGCAGAAACCGACACCACAAGCGCGATTGCCGAGTCCATTGCGCAGGACAAGGACCTGACCAAAGCCGTGTTGCATGCTGCAGGTGTCCCGGTGCCGCTGGGCCGCCCCGTCCACAGTCTGGAAGAGGGCTGGAAATTTGCGGCGGAGATTGGTTTGCCCGTGGTGGTCAAACCCCTCGATGGCAACCAGGGCAAAGGCGTCACAGTCAACATTGTTACGCTTGACCACTTCGAAATCGCCTACAACGCTGCCAGCAAATACGGACAGGTTCTGGTCGAAAAATTTCTGCCTGGTCAAGACTTCCGTCTGCTGGTCGTGGGCGATAAACTCGTCGCGGCCGCGCGCCGTGAACCACCACTGGTTGTGGGTGATGGGCAACACACGGTGCGCGAATTGGTGGATCAAGTCAATGCCGACCCTCGCCGCGGCGAGGGTCATGCCACCTCTTTGACCAAAATCCGCTTTGACGATATCGCCGTGGCTCGCCTGAAGGTGCAGGGCCTGGTGCCGGAGTCGGTGCCCGAAAAGGGCCAGCGCGTGATCCTGCGCAACAATGCAAACCTCTCCACCGGAGGCACCGCCACCGACGTCACCGATGAAGTTCATCCTGAAGTGGCCGCCCGTGCTGTAGCTGCTGCTCGCATGGTAGGTCTGGACATTTGCGGCGTGGACGTGGTGTGCGAATCAGTTCAACGTCCCTTGGAAGAACAAAGTGGCGGGATTGTAGAAGTCAACGCTGCCCCAGGCCTGCGTATGCACCTGACCCCGTCTTACGGCAAAGGCCGCGATGTCGGACAAGCTGTCATTGACTACATGTTCCCTGCTGGCAACGATGGTCGAGTGCCCCTGATCGCAGTCACGGGGACCAACGGCAAAACCACCACCGTGCGCCTCACGGCTCATTTGCTCAAGGCCAATGGATTGCGTGTGGGTATGACCAACACCGATGGCGTCTATGTCAATGAACGCCAGACTGACTCCGGCGACTGCAGTGGCCCCAAGAGTGCCCGCAACGTGCTTTCACACCCTGAAGTCGATGCCGCCGTGCTTGAGACTGCCCGTGGAGGACTGCTTCGCGAAGGGCTGGCCTTTGACCGTTGCCAAGTGGCGGTGGTGACCAATATGGGAGCAGGCGACCACCTGGGCCTGAACTACATCACCACGCTCGAAGACCTGTCGGTGCTCAAGCGCGTCATCGTCCTCAATGTACAGCCTGATGGCATGGCGGTGCTCAATGCGGCCGACCCCGCAGTGGCCGCGATGGGCCCGCACTGCCCAGGCGATGTGACATTTTTTGCGCTGGATGCACACCATCCTGTTCTGGCAACGCACCGCGCCCAAGGCAAACGTGTGGTCTATATCGAAAATGGCTCTATCGTCGCCCAGAAAGGCAAGCAAGTCGTGCGCATTCCGTTGTCGCAAGTGCCCCTGACGCGCAACGGCCAAATTGGGTTCCAGACCGAGAACGTGCTGGCCGCTGTCGGCGCAGCTTGGGCGGTGAACACACCTTGGGACGCAATAGCACAAGGCCTGTCCACCTTCATCAGCGATATTCAGGGTGTGCCGGGCCGCTTCAATGTCTTCGACTACAAAGGTGCCACGCTGATTGCCGACTACGGCCACAATCCAGACGCAATGCAGGCGCTGGTGCATGCCGTAGACAACATGCCGGCCCGAAAACGCGTGGTTGTGATCAGTGGTGCGGGCGATCGCCGCGATGAAGATATTCGCGATCAGACCCGCATTTTGGGCAACGCTTTTGATGAAGTGGTGCTCTACCAGGACGCCTGCCAACGAGGCCGCGCCGATGGAGAGGTCGTGGGCTTGCTGCGCGAAGGCCTGCAACAGGCCTCACGCACACACCATGTGGAAACCATCCAGGGTGAATTTCTGGCCATCGACACCGCACTGACCCGCCTGTCCGCAGGCGACCTGTGCCTGATCCTGATCGACCAGGTCGAAGAAGCGCTGGCGCACATCCGCCAGCGGGTCAGCGAAGGCTGATGTACCCCTTCAGCGGGCCAGCAGGCGCTCACGCGCTTGCTGGTATTCGCGCTTGAGCTGGGCCACCCGCTCGGCCACACTCACCACCGAGGTGATAGCGCCGATGCCTTGGCCACAACCCCAGATGTCTTTCCAGGCTTTTTTGGCGTCCCCGCCAAAGTTCATGGCGCTGGGATCGGACTCTGGCAAATGGTCGGGGTCCAGCCCGGCGGCGCGGATCGAGGGTTTGAGGTAGTTGCCATGCACGCCTGTGAACAGGTTGCTGTAGACGATGTCGTCGGAGTTGCAGTCCACGATGGCTTGTTTGTAGGCCTCTGCCGCACGCGCCTCATGCGTGGCAATGAAGGCCGAACCCATGTAGGCAAAGTCAGCCCCCATGGCTTGCGCAGCCAGAATGGCCCCGCCACTGGCGATCGAGCCGGACAGGGCCAGCGGGCCGTCAAACCACTGGCGGATTTCCTGGATCAGGGCAAAGGGGCTCTTGGTGCCTGCATGGCCCCCTGCGCCGGCGGCCACAGCGATCAAGCCATCGGCGCCTTTGTCGATGGCTTTGTGGGCAAAAGCGTTGTTGATGATGTCGTGCATCACCACGCCACCGTAGCTGTGAGCGGCCTGGTTGATCTCTTCGCGGGCACCCAGGCTGGTGATGATGACGGGCACCTTGTACTTCACGCACAGGGCCATGTCGTGTTCGAGCCGGTCATTGCTCTTGTGCACGATCTGGTTGATGGCAAAGGGCGCGGCCGGCTGGTCCGGATGTGCCTGGTTGTGGGCAGCCAGGGTTTCCGTGATTTCGGCCAGCCACTCGTCGAGCTGCGAAGCCGGACGCGCATTGAGCGCGGGCATGGCACCAATGACGCCCGACTTGCACTGCTCAATCACCATCTTGGGGTTGCTGATGATGAAGAGCGGTGAACCGATCACCGGGAACTTTTGTGCAGCCAGCACCGGAGGCAACTTGGACATGGCGTCCTCCTTGATCAGAACGCGTCCAGCGGCAGTGCCGTCACGCTGTCCGCACCTTCGACGATGCTGTCGCGCATGCCCGGCACTTTGGACAGGATGTGGTCGCCATAGAAGCGGGCGGTCGTGACCTTGGCGGCCATGAATGCGGCATCCTGCGCCTGCGCTTCGGGCGTGAGCGCCACCAGCAGGGAACG
>CAZPTM010000003.1:0-22979 GCA_964589665.1 uncultured Limnohabitans sp.
GTCGGGGCGGGTGAGGGTGATTTCTTGCGTCATGCCCATATTGTCGCAAACCTCACCGCACTCAATGCGCCAGAATTTTGCTCAGAAAATCCTTGGTACGGGGCTGGCGATTTTCGGGGTGGTTGAAGAACTCGTCTTTGGAGCAGTCCTCCAGGATTCGACCACCCACGTCAATGAAAATCACGCGGTTGGCCACCTTGCGGGCAAAGCCCATTTCGTGGGTCACCACCATCATGGTCATGCCTTCATTGGCCAGTTGAACCATCACATCGAGCACTTCCCCCACCATCTCCGGATCCAGCGCCGAGGTGGGTTCATCAAACAACATGACCATCGGATCCATCGACAAGGCGCGAGCAATCGCCACACGCTGCTGCTGACCGCCAGAGAGCTGGCCGGGAAATTTGTCCTTGTGCGCCATCAGGCCCACACGATCAAGCATTTTCAGACCACGCGCTTTGGCGTCATCAACAGTGCGGCCCAGCACTTTGACCTGGGCAAGCGTCAAATTCTCGGTCACTGACAGATGCGGGAACAGCTCAAAGCTCTGGAACACCATGCCCACGCGTGAGCGCAACTTGGGCAACTCGGTTTTGGGGTCGTGCAGGGCCACACCGTCAACGGTGATCTCGCCCTTTTGAAAAGGCTCGAGCGCATTGACGGTTTTGATCAAAGTGGACTTGCCAGAGCCCGAGGGTCCGCAAACCACAACCACATCGCCTTTGTTGACAGTAACGGAGCAGTCGTTAAGCACCTGCACCTGGCCATACCATTTGGAAACGTTTTTGATTTCAATCATTCTTAACCCCTCTCAGCGCACGATGGCGATCTTCGCCTGCAGTCGCTTCACGCCCCATGACAGGGCAAAACAAATCACGAAATACACCACCGCGGCCAGCAAATAAGCTTCTTCGGTGCGGCCGTAAATCTTGCCAGCGTTGGTAAATCCCTTGAGCAAGTCATACGCGCCAATGGCGTAAACAAGGGAGGTGTCCTGGAACAGGATGATGGTTTGTGTCAGCAGCACCGGCAGCATGTTACGAAAGGCTTGCGGCAACACAATCAGGCGCATGTTTTGCGCGTACGTCATGCCCAGCGCCTGCCCTGCAAAGACCTGACCACGAGGTATGGACTGAATACCAGCGCGCATGATCTCGCTGAAGTACGCCGCTTCAAACACCACAAAAGTGATGATGGCTGACAACTCCGCACCGATGGGTCGCCCAATCACAAAAGGCATCAGCAGATAGAACCACAAGATGACCATGACCAAAGGAATGGAGCGCATGCCGTTGACATAGAAGGTGGCGGGGCCCATCAAGGCAGGCTTGCCCGACAGACGCATCAGTGCCAGCAAGGTCCCAAACACCACACCTCCCAGGGTGGCAACTACTGTCAGCTGCACACTGAACACCAAACCGCCCCACACAAACTTTTGCAGGACATCCAGATTGATATAGGAAAAATCAAGGCCAAGCATCTCAGTGGCCTCCCGTTGCGCCTGCAGCAATCAAGCCGGGCACGCGCAGTTTGCGCTCGATGGCTGCGAAAACGCGGTTGACCACCACTGCCGAAACCACATACAAGCCAGTGACTGCCAGGTAAATTTCAATACCGCGTGAGGTCTCCTCCTGCGCCTGCATGGCAAACATGGTGAGCTCTGGAATCGATACCGCAAATGCAACTGACGAGTTCTTGAGTAAGTTCATGGACTCACTGGTCAGCGGCGGCAACACAATACGAAAAGCCATTGGCAAAATCACATATCGGTAGCTTTGCCAGGTCGTAAAGCCCATGGCCATGGCCGCGTAGCGCTGGCCACGCGGCAGCGCCTGAATACCAGCCTTGAACTGCTCGGCAATTCGTGCCGAAGTGAAAAAGCCCAAACCAAAAACCACCAGCGTGAAGCCTGGCACCTTCTGAAATGCCGGGATGATTTTGGGCACCACAAAGTACCACAAGAAAATTTGCACCAGCAGCGGAATATTGCGAAACAACTCCACCCAGGCATCGCCCAAGCGCACCAACCAAGGGTTTGAAGGCAGCGTACGCAACGTCCCCACAAAGGCCCCTACAACCATGGCTACCAACCATGAGGTGCCCGCCACCGCCAGCGTCCAACGCCAAGCTTCGAGCATCCACTCGCCATAAGTACGGCCACTGCCGTCATCGGTCATGAAGACCTGCCAATCCAAAGTCATGGATTATTTCTCCCGTCACACACGCAAAAAACAAGCCCCGCCGGTTTGCACTGGCAGGGCTTCACCAGTCATGCGTGCCGATTACTTCTTGGCGTAGTCTTCAGCTGGCTTGTCGTTCAGGTTTGCCCAGGCAGCCTTGGTGGCTTCGCTGGCAGGCAGACCCACGCGCACGTTTTTCGGTGGAATGGGCTGCATGAACCACTTGTCGTAGATCTTGGCCATCTCACCGCTCTTGACCAGCGCGGCCACGGTATCGTCTGCCACTTTCTTGAAAGCAGGATCATCCTTGCGCACCATGATGGCGATCGGCTCGACATTGAGCACTTCACCAACGATCTTGAAATCAGCAGGATTTTTGCTGTTGGCAATGTTGCCGGCCAGGATCTGGCCGTCCATCACAAATGCATCAGCACGACCGGATTCCAGCAGCAGGAAGCTGTCAGCATGGTCCTTGCCAAAGATTTCCTTGAAGTCCACGCCGTTGGCACGCTCGTGCTTGCGCAGCAGCTGCACCGAGGTGGTGCCGGTGGTGGTGGCTACCGTCTTGCCTGCAAGCTGGGCGATGGAGGTGATACCGCCATTGGCACGGGCAGCAATGCGCACTTCTTCCACATAGGTGGTGTTCACGAAAGATACGTCTTTCTGACGAGCTGCATTGTTGGTGGTGGAGCCGCACTCAATATCCACGGTTCCGTTTTGCACCAGCGGAATACGGTTTTGCGAAGTCACCGATTGGTATTTGACTTCCAGCTTTTTACCGACAGCTTTTTCCACATTGCCAATGATGCGTTGGCACACTTCAACGTGGAAACCGGCGTACTTGCCGTCACCCAGCGTGTAGGACAGCGCACCCGACGAGTCACGCACGCCCATGGTGATGGAGCCAGAGCTCTTGACTTTGGCCAGTGTATCGGCCTGAGCTGCCACTGCAGCAACAGTCATCAAGGCGGCAGCAATCACGTGTTTTCTCATTTCCACTTCTCCTGAAAAATCCGCACTCAGGCGGGTAGTTGAATCGGGTTGGACAACCAGATGTGCACCACTATGGCACATCACACTTGTTGCGCAAGAGGGTTTGCACAATCCGTGCCCAAAATCTTAACCTTAAATAGTCAGCTTCGAGTCAGGATTTATCTAGGGATGTTCCCTTAGATGTTCAGGAGGCCACTTTGGCTGAGGCGGAGGAACTCAAGAAGTGCCACAAATCCTGCGCATGGCTGGGGCCTTGCAAGGGAGCTGCATTGCGTGCACGGTAGGCGCGCACCTCCATGGTCAGTTCCAGGGAATTTCCACCTGGGAACGCTACCGGCACCAAGGCACTCGACTGCAATTCCTTGCGCACAGCACTGCGCGGCAAGAAAGCCACACCATGTCCCTCGACCGCCATGACTTTCAATCCTTCGGCCATATCGGTTTCGTGCACCCGACTGAGATGAATCGGAAGAGTCGATTTTTTGAGAATCTCGTCAGTTACTGCGCCCAAATAAGCACCCGGCGCATACCCCAGATACGGCACTGGCCGCTCGGGCGTTCCGGGGAAAGCAAACACCGAATGACCGTCACTGTCTGGTTTAGCGTAAGGCGCAATGTGCTCCTGGCCCAGCACCACCATGTCGTAGCGCTGCGGATCGAGCTGCAAAGGTTGCGAGGGATGATGATAGGCCACCAACACATCACATCCACCTTCGACCAGGCGCATGGCCGCATCGTGCACGTTCATCGCCATCAGACGACTTTTGATGGGTCCAAAGCGCTCGCGCAAACTCGCCACCCAAGTCGGGAAAAACGTAAAGGCCAGCGTGTGCGGCACCGCAAACTCGATAAAGTCCTGCCCCGCGCTCACATGCCCACGCAACATGGCCCGGGTGTTTTGAAGTGATTGCAGCAGCTCGAGCGCCTGGGTGTACAGCGTCTGCCCCGCAGGGGTAAGCTGCGTTGGGTAAGAGCTGCGATCCACCAGATCAGCTCCAGCCCAGGCTTCGAGGGCCTGAATTCTGCGCGAGAACGCGGGTTGGGTTACATGACGCAGCTGCGCCGATCGACTGAAACTGCGCGTCTCAGCCAAGCTGACAAAATCTTCCAACCACTTCGTTTCCATGCCGCGATTATGTCGCCTCGCTGTTTTGCTGCAGCGCCCACATGCGGGCATAACGTCCTTGCGCAGCCAAGAGCTGCAGATGTGTGCCGCGTTCTACGATGCGCCCAGCCTCCATCACCAGAATTTCGTGCGCGTCGGCCACGGTGGACAAACGGTGAGCAATCACCAGGGCGGTTTTGTTGCGTGCAGCACGCGCCAGCTCGGCCTGGATAGCGCGTTCGTTGGCCGAATCCAGCGCAGAGGTGGCTTCGTCAAACACCAGTACAGGAGGATCCTTGAGCAAGGTGCGTGCAATGGCCACACGCTGCTTTTCTCCACCAGAGAGCTTGAGCCCGCGCTCGCCCACCATGGTGTCGTAGCCCTTGGGTGTGCCAACAATAAAGTCGTGAATGTGCGCAGCACGCGCAGCAGCTTCGACCTCTTGCTGGGAGGCGCCAGCGCGGCCGTAAGCAATGTTGTAAGCCACAGTATCGTTGAACAACACTGTGTCTTGTGGGACGATGCCAATGGCTTGGCGCACGCTGGCCTGCGTCACTTTGCGAATATCCTGCCCGGCCAGCTTGATCGCGCCCTGCTGAACGTCATAAAACCGATAAAGCAAGCGCGCAAGCGTAGACTTCCCCGAACCCGAGGGCCCCACCACCGCAACCGTTTTTCCTGCGGGAATGGTGAAACTGATGTCGTGCAGGATCGGTCGATCGCCGTCGTAGGCAAAACTGACATGATCGAACTCCACATCAAACTGTGACGCCCGCACCAGATCGTTAGCACCAGGAACATCAGCCACCTCGCGCTCGCGGTCCATGAGCACAAACATACGGTCCAGATCAGTCAGACTCTGTTTGATTTCGCGGTAAATCACACCCAGGAAATTCAGCGGAATGTAGAGCTGAATCATGAAAGCATTGACCATGACCAGGTCGCCCAACGTCATGCGCCCATCCACCACGCCTTGCGTGGCCCGCCACAGCATGGCCACCAGCGCGACCGCAATGATCAGTTGCTGCCCAGCATTGAGCATGGCCAACGTGGTTTGCGCTTTCAGGCGCGCTTCACGTAAGCGGTCAAGGCTGTTTTCATAACGACCAGCCTCAAAGGCTTCATTGCCAAAGTATTTGACCGTTTCATAGTTGAGCAAGGAGTCCACCGCCTTGGTGTGCGCGGCCGAATCAAACTCGTTGGCCTGTCGGCGAAACTGGGTACGCCACTCGGTAATGCGTACTGTGAAGAAAATGTAGACAACCAGCGCCAGCAAGGTGATGAGGGCGAACCACACATCAAACTTGACGGCCAAAATGGACAGCACCAACACCACCTCAATGAGCGTGGGCACGATGCTGTAGAGCGAAAACGAAATCAACGATTCAATACCGCGCACGCCGCGTTCAATATCGCGCGTCATGCCGCCTGTCTGGCGCGCCAGGTGAAAGCGCAGCGACATGCTGTGCAAATGCTCAAACGTCTGCAAGGCGATGCGCTTGGCCGCGCCTTGCGTGGCTTTGGCAAACACCAGCTCGCGCAGCTCGGTCATGACCGAGGTCATCAAACGCAGCGCGCCATACCCTAACAACAAAGCCACTGGCACAACCAGCAAGGCCTGTGGATCACCGGGCTTGAGAGTCATGGCGTCGACCAGCTGCTTGAGCAAAAGGGGTACGCCCACATTAGCCAGCTTGGCACCAATCATGCACGCCAGCGCCAGCACCACGCGCCACTTATAGTCCCAGAAGTAATGCAGCAGGCGGCCTAGCGTGCGCCAATCACCGGTAGCGGGGCCTTGTGGAGCGGGGGTTCGATCGCCGTGGTGACGCATGGTGGACAATCCTTCTAACAACAACCCGAGATTGTGCCCATGTCTGAAACTATTCGCTCACACGACAGCGCTATTCCGGCCGACCACGAACTGGTCCTCAAGGTCATTCCCATGCCCGCCGACTGCAATGCCAACGGCGACATTTTTGGTGGCTGGGTCATGGCCCAGGTTGACTTGGCAGGCGCTGTGCTGCCGGCAAGGCGCGTACGCGGGCGCATTGCCACCGTGGCGGTCAACGAGTTCATCTTCAAGCAACCCGTGCGCGTGGGCGACATTTTGAGTTTTTATGCAGACATCACCCGCGTGGGCAACACCTCGATCACAGTAGATGTACAGGTGTTTGCCGAGCGTCTGCGGGAGAATAATGCCTCGCTCAAAGTGACTCAGGCCACCCTGACTTATGTGGCCATTGATGAAAGCGGCAAGCCCCGCCCTATCCCCAAGGGCTGATCAGGAGACGATGTAGGCAGCAGCCCCGCTGGACATCAGCGTGCCGTCTGGCCCACAAAACTCCATGCGAGCCGAGCCCACACGCGAGCCCACACGCAAGCACTCGGCATGAATAGTGAAGTGATCACCAATGCCGGGGCGTAAATAGTCCACCCGCAAATCGATGGTCCCCAATTTGGCAAAGCGCTCGATGCGCTTGGCAGGCGGTTCATCCATGTGCCGCGCCGCCAGCGCAGCCATGACGGCAGCGCTGCCGATCGCATCCAGAGCAGCACTGATCACGCCACCATGCACGCGGTTATAAGCAAAGTGTCCCACCAGCTCTGGACGCATATCGATGCTGGCGCGAACCCGCCCCTGCGGATCGATATCGTGCAGTTTCAGCCCCAGCAGTTTGTTGAACACAATCTTGTTTTCGTAGATGTCACGAAACAGATCGAGGTACTCAGGTTCAAACGCCTGAGGCAAAGCTTTCTTGGAGGTCATCGTGTCACAGGCCAGAAAAGTCCGGCTTGCGCTTTTCCATGAACGCACCAAAAGCCTCTTTGGCAGCGGGCTCGCGCAACATGCGAGCGAACACTTCGCCTTCTTCGGCCATAGCACTGAGCACATGGGCTTGTTGGTGACGCTTCATCAGACGCTTGGTGGCCATCAACGACGACAACGGCTTTGCCGAGAGCTTGCGAGCCTGGGCCTGTGCGTAGGCATTGACTTCGGTGGGTGGCAACACACGGTTGACCAAGCCGACCTCCATGGCTGCTTCGGCAAAGAAAGGCTCACCCAAAAGCAAGGCCTCGGCCGCACGGTGGAGACCAAACATGGCCGGCAGCAGAAGGCTGGACGCAGCCTCCGGACACAAACCCAGATTCACAAAAGGCATGGAAAACGCAGCGTTGTCACCTGCGTACACCAAGTCGCAATGCAGTAACAGCGTCGTGCCAATACCCACTGCTGGACCTGCCACAGCGGCCAGCAAAGGCTTTTCCAATGTGGCCAGCGCACGCAAAAAACGGAAGACAGGCGCGTCCTGGTGGGCGGGCGGTTGCTCCAGAAAGTCTGCAATGTCGTTGCCTGCGCAAAACACTGTCTCATGACCCTGGATGAGCACCGTGCGCACAGTGGCGTCCTGGGCCGCGCCCTCCAAAGCGTTGGCCAGCGCAGCGTACATGGCAGAGGTGATGGAGTTTTTACGATCCAGGCGGTTGAAGGTCAGGGTCAGGACCCCGCCATCGCTGTGTTCAAGTATGTCAGACATGGGCTCTACGAAGTTATGAGTCAACGGATGCGGTTCCACACCTGCGTGCGGCCCAACAAGGGCACACCGATGAAGCCACGCACCTCCAGTTTGCTTCCACCCTCGATAGGTGTCAGTCGCAAACTGTACTCTTTGCCATTTTCGGGATCGAGAATCTTGCCCCCCTCCCAAACCTCTTTGCCATCGGTCTGCTTGCCGCCACGGATGATTTCCATACCGATTTTGGGCTGCCCCTTGCGGTCATCGGTACACAAATTGCAGTTGGGTTCAGGGTTGGGCGTGGTCAGCAATGACCGCTCCACCTTACCACTCAGGACGCCGTCTGCACCTTGCACAATGAGTATCTCGGCCTTGGGCTGACCATTGCCATCATCAATGCTTTGCCAAAGACCCAACGGGTTCATTTGCGCTTGCGCTGCTGTAGCAAGTCCCAACAACAGTGTGCTTGCAAGTGTCAATTTCATGTCGTTCTCCAAAGTTCAGGACAAAGCTGCATCGGTATCCATGAGGACGTCGCTACCTGCGCGAATGCGGCGAATCAGGCTCGAAGTTTCAGGCATCAGACGGGCGAAGTAAAAACGTGCAGTTTGCACCTTGCCTAAATACAACGGCTCAGGCGTTTGTGCTGCAGCTTGTGCCTGCGCGATCTTGTCGAAAGACACACGCGCCATACGCGCCCAGAAGTAGCCCAACACCATGTGCCCGGCCACGCGCAGATAGTCAACGGCTGCGGCACCAACCTCGTCGGCGTTACGCATGCCTTTGTAGCCCACTTCGGCGGTGAGCTGCGTGAGCTTCTGGCCCAGTTCGGCAAGGGGCCGCACAAACTCAGCCATACGCGGGTCAGCCATGTTGGCACGCACAAAGCCTTCTACCTGCGCACCAAAGAGCTTGAGCGAAGCACCGTTATTGCCCAACACCTTGCGGCCCAACAGATCCAGCGACTGAATGGTGTTGGTGCCTTCGTAAATCATGTTGATGCGAGCATCCCGGACAAACTGCTCCATGCCCCACTCTTTGATGAAGCCATGACCGCCGTAAACCTGCTGGCATTGCACCGCCGCATCAAAACCGTTGTCAGTCAAGAATGCTTTCACGATCGGCGTGAGCAAGGCCAGCAACTGCGCACTTTCTTCGCGCACCTTTTCATCCGGGTGGTGCAACTCCTTGTCGAGCAACAAGCTGGCATAGCACGACAGCGCACGCCCCCCTTCGGCATAGGCCTTGGCGGTGAGCAGCATGCGACGCACATCGGGGTGAACAATGATCGGGTCAGCTGGCTGCCCCGGGGCCTTCACTCCAGTGAGTGAACGCATTTGCACACGGTCCTTGGCATAAGCCAACGCATTTTGGTAGGCCACCTCGGTCAGGCCCAGCGACTGATTGCCCACGCCCAGGCGGGCAGCGTTCATCATCACGAACATCGCGGCCAGACCCTTGTTGGGCTGGCCCACGAGCGTTCCGACGGCGCCATCCAGAATCATCTGACAAGTCGCATTTGCGTGGATGCCCATCTTGTGTTCCAGGCCACCGCAGTAAATGCCGTTGCGCTCACCCAGCGAGCCGTCGCCGTTCACATGGAATTTGGGCACCAGAAACAGGCTGATGCCTTTGGAGCCGGGGGGCGCATCGGGCAATCGGGCCAACACCAGGTGCACGATATTGGCAGCCAGATCGTGTTCGCCTGCGCTGATGAAAATCTTTTGCCCCGTGATGCGATAAGTGCCATCCGCTTGTGGCTCAGCCTTGGAGCGCAGGAGGCCCAGGTCCGTGCCGCAATGGGGTTCAGTCAGGCACATGGTGCCCGTCCATTCACCGCTGGTGAGTTTAGGCAGGTACAAGGCTTGCTGTTCTGGTGTGCCATGCGCATGCAGGCATTCGTATGCACCGTGGCTTAGTCCGGGGTACATGGTCCAGGACTGGTTAGCCGAGTTGAGCATTTCGTACAAACATTGGTTCACCACAAAGGGCAGGCCCTGCCCGCCATAAGCCGGATCACAACTCAGAGATGGCCAGCCTCCAGCCACGTATTGTTCGTAGGCCGCCTTAAAGCCATCGGGCGTTTTCACTGCGTGTGTGTTGCTGTCTAGCTTGCAGCCCTGCGTGTCCCCAGAAATATTGAGCGGAAAGATGACTTCGCTGGCGAACTTGCCCGCCTCTTCGAGCACCGCGTTGACGGTTTCAACATCCGTGTCGGCATGCGCCTGCATGTGGTTGAGCTCGGTTGAAACATCCAGCAACTCGTGCAGCACAAACTGCATGTCACGAAGCGGCGGGGTATAGACAGCCATGAGTATTCTCCTGAACAGATGGTCTAACAATCAAAGTGGGGAGTAGCGTTCGAGTAAGCGCGCAAAGCCCTCGCGCGCGCGCTGCATGGCGCCCTCGCGGCGCAGAAAGCGCGCCTCGTAGTGAAGGGCCAGAATCAGGCCATGGATTTCAAATGCGATTTGCTGCGGATCCACATTTTTTTGCAGCTGACCCTCTTTTTGCGCCAGTTCCACTGCTCGGCGCAGCGCATCTTGCCAACTGCTGACCGAGGCGACCAGCGCATCGCGCACAGGTCCGCTGCGATCGTCAAATTCGACAGCACCGCTGATGTAGATGCAACCCGAATCAATCTCGGTGGATGTACGTACCATCCACCGATCAAACAAGGCTTTCAGGCGCTCAACGCCGCGCGGGCTCTCGAGCGAGGGGTAAAAGATTTCGCGCTCAAAACGCGAGTGATACTCGCGCACCACAGAAATTTGCAGTTCCTCGCGCGAGCCAAAGTGAGCAAATACCCCTGACTTGCTCATGCCCGTGATTTCCGCAAGCGCACCGATGGATAAGCCCTCCAGCCCAATTTGCGAAGCCAGGCCAAGCGCCGCGTCCACAATGACCGCCTTGGTCTGCTGGCCCTTAAGCAAAGCCCGCTTGCCGGATTCTGAAGCGTCTTTGGCAACAGGTGTGAGTTTGCGAATGTTCATGAGATGCAAAATAGAACGGTCGTTCTATTTTGCATGAAATTCAATATCCGCCAAGGCCTTTTCATGGCTCTCAGGGTAAATACTAGCCCCGTGAAACGTGGAACAGCTCAGGACTTGAAGACCGCCACGGCGGTAGAAAAGGTCAGAAACGCCATCGCAGTGGTGACCAAAATGATGCGTGCAATACGCCCGTTATCGGCACCAAAACGTTCAGCAAGCAATGACACGTTGCTTGCGCTGGGCAAGGACGCAACCAGCACCATCACCAAGTAGGCAAAAGAACTGATCTGCACGCCCAGGTGAATGGCCACGCCCACCACCAGCAAAACCACCAATGGATGCAAAAAAAGCTTGATCATGGCCACCCACAGGAAGTCCCCCACGGGTAAAGGGCCGTGCGGACGCTCATGCGCCAGCATTTGTGAACGAGCCAACACCGCCCCAATCGTGAACAGCGCCACTGGCGAAGCCGCATCGGCCAGCAAGCCAACGGTTTTAGCAACCGGGCCACTGAGTTGCATTTCGGTCGAGGAAAAAACTGCTCCCAACAAAATGGCCCAGGGCATGGGGTTGCGCACCATACCAGCCAGGGCGTTGCTCACGGCTTTAGATACGCCATGGTCCTGCGCACCATCCAGTCGCGACAACGCAATGCACAGTGACGAGGTGATCACCATGTCCACCACAATGGTCACGATGGTCGGACCTGCCGCCGATTGACCCAGCAAAGCCACCAGCAAAGGCACGCCCATGAAGCCAGTGTTGGGAAACGCAGCCACCAGCGCCCCCAGAGAGGCATCATTCCAGCCAATGCGTTCGTTCAGGCTGATGGCAACCGTAAAGCCCACCACAATCAAGGCACACAGCAAGTAGGTGAAAAACACGCCCGCATCCAGCAGCTGTGCAATCGGCGTCTCTGACCCGAAGCGAAACAGCAGGCACGGCAGGGCGAAATACAGCACGAAACCATTGAGACCTGGAATCGCGGCCAAGGACAAAAACTTCAACCGTGCGGCCAAGTAACCGCAGAGCACCAAAGCAAAGAATGGGAAGGTAACCCGTAATACATCCAGCATGGGCACGATTGTCCACGCAAATACGGTATTTTGCTGTCGCGCAGCCGCTATGATTGGTCGCTTTATTCCCAGCTTTGCCCCCTGACTTGGGCTCGATTGTGATTGCAGGATGTCCCAAGGTTTGAACATTGCCCAACTCGATGCCGTGAACTATGTCTCCGGCCCCTGCCTGGTGCTGGCAGGCGCGGGCTCAGGCAAAACGAGGGTCATTACCCACAAGATCCAGCGCCTGATCCAGGTGGGACTGGAGCCTAAACAGATCGCCGCCATCACCTTCACCAACAAGGCCGCGACAGAAATGCGCGAGCGGGCCAAGGGCCTGATTGGCAAAGCGGCCAAGGACGTAGTGATCTGCACCTTTCATGCTTTGGGTGTGCGCATCATGCGCGAAGACGGCGCCGTGCTCGGCCTCAAGCCGCAATTCAGCATCCTGGACGCCGACGACGTGGTCAGCATCCTCAAGGACTGCGGCGGCACCACCGACGCCGCCACCGCCCGCCAGTGGCAGTGGACCATCAGCCTCTGGAAAAACCAGGGCATGAATGCGGCCCAGGCCGAAGCTCAAGCGCCCGACGACAACGCCCGCGTGATCGCACGCATCATGGCACGTTACGAAGAGCGCCTGACGGCCTACCAAAGCGTGGACTTTGACGACCTGATCGGCCTGCCGCTCAAGTTGCTGGCCGAGTACCCCGAGGTGCGCGAGAAGTGGCAGCGCACCTTAGGCCATGTGCTGGTGGACGAATACCAGGACACCAACGCCACGCAGTACGAGGTGCTCAAACACATCGTGGGCGAACGAGGACGCTTCACAGCCGTGGGCGACGACGACCAGTCCATTTACGGCTGGCGCGGCGCTACGCTGGACAACCTCAAACGTCTGCCGCAGGACTTCCCGCAGCTCAAGGTTATCAAGCTCGAGCAAAACTACCGCTCCACCAGCGCCATCCTGCGCGCGGCCAACAACGTCATCCAGCCCAACCCCAAGCTTTTCCCCAAGACCTTGTTTTCGGAACTGGGCGAGGGCGAGCCAGTGCGCGTGGTCGACGCCGACAACGAAGAGCACGAGGCCGAACGCGCCGTGGCGCGCATCCAGTCCATTCGGGCGGGCACCTCGACCGAAGGTGCAGCCAAGCACCGCGAGTTCAAGGATTTCGCCATACTCTATCGGGCCAACCACATGGCCAAACCTTTTGAGCAAGCACTGCGCCGTGCTCAGATTCCCTACAAGGTCTCGGGTGGCCAGAGCTTTTTTGACAAGGCCGAAATCAAGGACGACGACCCAGCGTTTTTACGTGCTGTGACCAGCCCCAAGCGCGGCATCGGCCACCAGACACTGTCGCAACTGGGCACTTTTGCCACGCAGTACAAGGTCAGCCTGTTTGAGGCCCTGTTTGCCAATAGCCTGCCCAGCGCCGTGTCCAGCCGCGCCCTGCAGGGCCTGCACGAATTTGGCCGCTACATCAACGACCTGCAATACCGCGCCCGACACACCTCTGGAAAGGAAGACGCCATGCGTTTTTTGACCGAGTGGCTTCAAGAACTCGGCTACGAAAAACACCTTTACGACAGTGAAGACAATGAAAGCATTGCCAACGCCCGCTGGACCAATGTGCTCGAGTTTTGCGACTGGATGGCCGGACGCTGCGGCGGCGAAATCGAAGACGCCACCGGCGCGCAAGCAACTGAGCGCAAAAGCCTCTTGGAGGTGGCTCAAACTGTGTCGCTCATCTCCACCCTGAACGAGCGCGAGGAAGAACAGAACGTGGTCACACTGTCCACGCTGCACGCATCCAAGGGCCTGGAGTGGCCACATGTCATGTTGGTGGGTGTCAACGAAGGCCTGTTGCCCTTCAAGTTGGGCGATGACGATAACCCGTCAGGCCAGGCCAATGGCCCCATGAGCGAGGGCATCCTGCAACGTCTGCAGGAAGAACGCCGCCTGATGTATGTGGGCATCACCCGCGCCCAACGCAGCCTGGCCGTCAGCTGGACTCGTCGTCGCAAAAAAGGACGCGAAAGCGTGGCCGGCGTGCCCAGCCGCTTTATTGCCGAAATGGCGTTGGACAAAGCCACCGTCAAGGAAGACCCGCGCGAAAAACTCAAGGCCTTGCGGGCGGAGTTTGCGCAGCGCGCAGCGCGCATCACGACGCCCGAGACCTGAGCCAAATCGGTAAACTCACTGACATGAGTCTGCGGCCCTTCATGTCCATGCCCATAAAGCACCGCGCTGCTGTGCTGAGCACGGTTGTGCTCTTTCATGCGGCATTGGGCTGGCTTTTGCTAAGCCGTTCACAGAACGTGACTACGCCAGTGCTGGACATGCCCCCCGTCAATGTGGCGCTGATCCAAGCCGCGTCTTTCGTGTCGGCACCCCTCCCCGCCCCCCAAGCGTCGAAAGCCACCAAACGCAACCCAACTACACCCAAACCAGTCGCGCCGCAAACCTTGCAAACACCAGCGTCGGGGCCAACGCCTGCCTCCACAACGTCTGCTACCGCACCCACACCTGACTTGGCGTCTGCAGCCGCAGCCATCACCCCAGCGCCGTCAAGCGCAGTGGCCACCACCGCCCCGCCCTCCAACAAGCCTTCAAATACAGGGTCTGCGGCTGGCACTGGTGATGCGGCAGCCAGCTTGGTCAGCGGCAGCTGCGCCAAACCACAATACCCCATGGCATCGCGTCGCATGGAAGAAGAAGGCACCGTCACCTTGCGTTTTCTCGTGCAAGCTGATGGTCAGGTCAGTCAATCCGAGGTGCTCAATTCATCCGGCTTCAAACGCCTCGACGAAGCTGCACGCGCGGCCTTGTCACGCTGCCGTTTCTCACCCGCCCTGACCCAAGGTCAGGCCACAGCCTCCTGGGCTACCATCCGTTACACCTGGCGACTGGAATGAACATGACCGCACTCAAACAATTTTCGCGCTCACTGACTGTGGGCTCCCTGGTCTTGCTGTGCAGCCCCTGGCTGCAGGCGCAAACAGCTACGCCCACCGAAAACCCCTACGGTCTGGCCAGCTTGTGGGCGCAAGGTGACTTGGTGGCCAAGGCCACGCTGCTGATCTTGCTGGTCATGAGCGTGGGCAGCTGGAGTGTGATGCTCCAAAAACTCTGGCAGCAATTGCGCCTGAACCGCCAAGTCAAACAAGCACAGGATAAATTCTGGGAAGCCAGCACCCTGCGTCAAGGCGCCGACCTGCTCGACAAGGACAGCCCTCTGCGCCTGATCACAGACAAAGCACTGGAAAGTGCCCAGCACCATGGCGGTTTGATGAGCCATGTGGATTTCAACACCTGGGTTACTTTGAATATTCAGCGCAGCTTGGGGCAGGTGCAGTCGGCCATGCAAAGTGGTCTGGCCTGGCTGGCCACGACCGGCTCCACCGCCCCCTTTGTAGGCTTGTTCGGCACGGTGTGGGGTATTTATCACGCACTGGTACGCATCGGCGTTTCAGGTCAGGCCAGCATTGACAAAGTGGCCGGCCCCGTAGGTGAGGCCCTCATCATGACAGCCATCGGCCTGGCTGTGGCCGTACCTGCAGTGCTGGGCTACAACGGCTTGGTACGTCGCAACAAGGCCTTGATGGAATCCATCCAGTCTTTTAGCGCTGATCTGCACGCGGTGCTGTTGGCCTCCAATACACACGATTCACGCTGATGGCCATTCATCTGCCAGACCAGGAAGGTGACGACCTCCTGGGCCAGATCAACACTACCCCATTGGTGGATGTGATGCTGGTCCTGCTCATCATTTTTTTAATCACAATTCCGGTAGTGACCGCCTCAGTGCCCGTGAAACTGCCTGAAGAAAACAACCATGCACAGACACCCACCCCCGAGGCGGTCGTGGTCTCCATCACCCGTACGGGCCAGTTGTTCGTGGGCGATGGACCAGTAAGTAACCTGCAGGACCTGCGCCAGCAGTTAACCCTTCGCCAACAAGAGGGCAAACTGTTGCAAGTGCTGATTCGTGGGGATGCACAAAGTAGCTTTGAGCCCATCCGTCAAATCATGCAAACCGTCCAGGAACTGGGCATTGAAAAGGTCAGCTTGCTGAGCTTGCCGCGCACGCAAGAGGGCCGCCCATGATGCACATTCGCCCTCCGCACCCCGACCCCGAGCCGATACTGGACATCAACACCACACCATTGATCGATGTGATGCTGGTGCTGTTGGTCATGCTCATCATCACCATACCGACCGCATGGCAAAGCACCGAGCTGAGCGTGTCACAAAGCACTAGCCAAAAAGCGTCCGCACCGACAATTCAAGTGCGCATCGATGCACAGGGCGCCTGGTCTTGGAATGGCACACCACTGCCAGATCGCGAGGCACTGGTAGCCAAACTGCAGGCTGCTGCCAAACAGCAACCAGTGCCTGCGCTGGCGGTACAACCAGACCCCAAAGCCCCCTACGCACAAGTCCTGGTGGTACTGGCCAACGCACAACAATTGGGACTAACCCAACTGGGCATTCAGCCATGAAAAAGGGCCCCGTTTGGGGCCCCGGCGTTTCAAGCTGTTGGCGCAATCAAGCCGCACCGAAAATCATGTTCGGCAGCGCCAGGCTGATCGCGGGCACGTAGGTCACAATCACCAGGAACAGCATCAGCACGGCCAACCAAGGCAGGGCTGCGCGGGTCACTTGCATCAGGCTCATGCCCGTCACACCACTGGTGACGAAGAGGTTCAGACCCACTGGCGGCGTCACCATGCCGATTTCCATGTTGACCACCATGATCACGCCCAGGTGAATCGGGTCGATACCCAGTTGTTGGGAGATGGGGAAAAGGATGGGTGCCAAAATCAAAATGATGCCGGTGGGCTCCATGAAGTTGCCGGCCACCAACAACAGCAGGTTAACCACCAACAGGAACATCCAGGGCGACATGCCACTGGACATGATTTGTTCAGCGATGGCCTGAGGAATGCGCTCGGTTGTGAGCACATGCGCAAACAACAGTGCGTTGCCAACGATGAACATCAGCATGACCGTGGTTTTGGCCGATTCCAGAAACACCTCGGGCAGGTGTTTGAAGCTCAAGTCCTTGTAAATGAACAAGGCCACAAACATGGCATACACAGCAGATACAGCTGCCGCTTCAGTGGGGGTAAACACACCACCGTAGATACCACCCATGATGATGACCAACAGTGCCAGGCCCCACATGGATTCGCGGAACGCACGCAAAACCTCCAGGAAGGAAGCCTTCGGTGGTGGCTTGATCTGCAGCTTGCCTGCGCGCCACCATACTGCAACCATCAGCATCAAACCGAGCATGATGCCGGGCACGACACCAGCCATGAACAAACGACCCACAGACACTTCGGTCACCGCGGCGTACACCACCATCACGATTGATGGCGGAATCAGGATGCCCAGTGTGCCGGCGTTACAGATCACACCAGCAGCAAAGTCTTTGCCATAGCCATTTTTGACCATGCCAGCAATGACGATCGACCCGATAGCGACCACCGTTGCAGGACTTGAGCCCGACACAGCGGCAAACAACATGCACGCCAAAATGGACGCAATGGCAAGGCCACCACGCAAGTGCCCCACAGCCGCAATGGCAAAGTTCACCATGCGCTTGGCCACGCCGCCCGTGGACATGAAATTGCCGGCCAACACAAAGAAGGGAATAGCCAGCAGGGTGTAGTGCTCACTGGTTTCG
Source organism: uncultured Limnohabitans sp. (assembly GCA_964589665.1). GTDB lineage: Bacteria > Pseudomonadota > Gammaproteobacteria > Burkholderiales > Burkholderiaceae_C > Limnohabitans_A. The sequence goes on from CAZPTM010000003.1 coordinate 17,541, forward strand.
AACAGCTTGATGGACATCGAAGCGAGCGAATCCTGCGAAAAGAAAAAGATGGTGATCAGGCTCGACAGCCCCAAGCTGACAGCGATCGGCAAACCGATCAGCATGCAGGCAAACAAGATCGTGAACAAGACAATGGTGTTCATGCTGCGTCTCCCTCGGCCTTGAGCTTCATGGCATCTGCTGCCTCGTCAGCCAAGTGCAGGCTATCGGTTTTACCGGTGATCAGATTCAAAAGAATCTGCAAGAAACGAAAACCCATCAGTGCATAGCCTATGGGCATGATGATCAAGCCCTTCCAGCGCTCAATAGGCATATCGTCAAACTCGATGCCCACATCCATCATTTTGGCCACGTACTCGGTAGCACCCGTCAGTACAAAGCCAACGTACACGAGACTTAGCACAACAGCCAGCATGGAGACCGAGCGACGTGCGGAAGGAGAAAGCTTGCGTACGACAGCATCGACGCCAATGTGCGCACCCACGCGTACGCCGTAAGAGATGCCCACAAAAATCATGAAAGCAAAGCACAGGCCAGTGAGCTCTTGAGCCCAACTCAGGCCGGAGTCAAACACATAGCGCAAGACCACTTGCACAAAGGTCAGGCCTGTCATGGCCAGGAGCATGAGGGAGATGATCCACTCTTCGAGTCGGTCGATGATTTTCATAAGAACACCTGGGTTCAAAAAAAGGCCCGCTGCACATTGGCAGCGGGCCCAGACTTCAGGCCATCAAATTACTTGTTGGCTTTGAGTGCAGCGTCGATCAGGTCCTTGCCGATGTCGCCTTCAAACTTTTTCCACACAGGCTTCATGGCGGCACGCCACTGGTTCAGGTGGTCTTCACTCATGGGCAACAGACGTGCCTTCTTGTCGGCAATGACTTTGGCGCGGAAAGCTTTGTCTTCTTCCATGGCCACTTTGTTACCCACCGCGATGGATTCCTTCATGGCTTCAGACAGACCCTTCTTGACGTCTGCCGGCAGACCGTTCCACCACTTAGCGTTGGCAATCACCATGTAGTCCAGTACACCGTGGTTGGATTCCATGATGTAGTTCTGCACTTCGTGGAATTTCTTCGAGTAGATGTTGGACCAGGGGTTCTCAGCACCATCGACCACGCCCGTTTGCAGGGCTTGGTACACCTCCGAGAAGGCGATCTTTTGCGGATTGCCGCCCACGGCCTTGAACTGCGCTTCGAGCACGTCAGAGGCCTGAATACGGAATTTCAGGCCCTTGGCATCTTCAGGAGAACCCAGTGGTTTGTTGGCTGAAAGTTGCTTCATGCCGTTGTGCAAGTAACCAAAGCCGATGATGCCTTTTTTCTCCATCGAGTTCAGCAGCGACTGGCCTTCCTTGCTGGCCTGGAAGCGGTCCACAGCATGGATGTCCTTGAACAGGAAAGGCAGGTCAAAAATTTGCAGCTTCTTGGTGTACTTGCCGAACTTGGCCAGCGATGGGGCCAAAATCTGCACGTCGCCCAGCAGCAGGGCTTCCATTTCCTTGCCATCGCCAAACAGCTGACTGTTGGGGAAGACCTGGACCTGCACCTTACCAGGCAGTTTCTTTTCGGCCAGTTCCTTGAACTTGAGCGCAGCTTGGCCCTTGGGCGTGACGTCTGCGACCACGTGGCTGTACTTGATAACGATAGGGTCAGCGTGTGCGGCCAGGCCCACAGCCATGAGCGCCGAGGCAAGCAACAGTTTGATTTTCATATTCCGTCTCCTGAAGTTGTGCAGTTCCAATTGAACACATGGACTCTAGACCCATGTGCACCCTTGGACAACTGTGGGTTTCCACAGTCCACTGATACGTTTGTCATTTTTGTTACGACCTGCCGTTTCTGCACCTATCACATCGGTTATCGTGCCCGCATGAACCATTTGGACAAACAGTTTTTGACCGAGCCCGGCCTGCGCCGGCACTTGTGGGCCATCCTCAGCGGAGTCGGGCTCATGGTGGTCGGGGTCAGCTTGCTGTTTTCGGTGGTAGGTTTGCGCGCCGGTGAGGCCGGCTTTTCAGTACTTGTGACAGGCTTGATCGGGTCAGCATATTTCGGTGGCTACATCGCTGGCGTTTACATTTGCCCCGTCCTGATTGGCCGGGTAGGCCATATCCGTGCTTTTGCCGCCATGGCCAGTCTGGCCTCATCAATGCCGATTCTTCACGCACTTTGGGTCAACCCCTGGTTCTGGGGAGCGCTGCGCCTGCTCACCGGCCTGTGCCTGGTGGGGCTGTACATCGTCATCGAAAGCTGGCTCAACACATTGGCCCCCAAACACGCGCGTGGCAAGGTGTTTTCCACCTACCTGTTTGTGTCTTTTGGCGCACTGGCTTTGGGCCAGTGGTTGATCCTGACCAACAGCGCCAACCATTTCCTTCCCTTTGCGCTGGTCTCTGTGCTGCTCTCATTTGCGTTGTTGCCCATCACTTTATCGCCCGTGCAGCAACCCGATCTGGTAGCAGCTCCCCGCATTCATCTGCCTACGCTCTGGCACGCCTCTCCGCTGGGCGTCAGTGGCGCTGCAGTCTCAGGGCTGGTGGGTGGCGCCTTTTTTGGCATGGGTGCAGTGTTCGCCACCCGCATGAGTCTGGACGAGGCTGGGGTAGCCGCATTCATGGCTGCAACCATCTCGGGAGGAGCGCTGTTCCAGTGGCCAGTGGGCTATTTTTCAGACCGCATGGACCGACGCAAGGTGCTTTTGGTGATGCTGCTGGCTGCCATGGCGCTGGGGACACTGATTTGGTCCTTGGGCCTTTCGCACACCTTGACTTTGAGCGCGCTGGGTCTCCCGCTGGGAGGTGCCTTGTTTGCCATTTACGGCCTGAGCGTGGCGCACGCCAATGATATGGTCGACGCCTCACGCACCATGGAAGTCACCAGCGGCTTGCTCTTGGTCCACGGTGCAGGCGCAGCTGTAGGGCCCACACTGGCTGGCGCCTTCATGGATAAGGTAGGACCTGGCGGACTGATGGTGTATTTCGCTCTGGTCTGCGCAGCACTGGCCATCCATGTGCTTGTCCGGGTTCGCAAGGTGGCACCCGCACCTGCCGAACAAAAAACAGATTTCGTCCCTATGGGCAGTGGCACAGAGGCCCCGCTGCAGCTCGGCCCTCACCTGCCCGATTCAGCCACAATCATCGACTGAGGAATTGCCCCAATAAGGTCTCAGCGTTTGTGCGCTGCTTGGCGTGCGGCATCGACCCACTCAGTGCCAATGCGCCGTGCCAACGCGTCGTACGCTGGTGCAGTCGCCTGGCGCAAAGCCTCGCGCTGTAAGCGGCTCAAAGTGTGAATCCGCGTTTTGCCGCTGGCACGCAAGGCAACCAGTGCCTGTTCGTTTTCAGTGGCGGCAATGCTGTTGCCATAAGCCAATGCCACATCCAGCGCCTGACGAATAAGCACCCGATCCTCTTCGGCCAGGCTTTTCCAGAAGGGCTCACTCACCACCACGGCATACCCGAGATAAGCGTGCTGACTGAGCGTCAAGTCGGACTGCACATCCGCCATGCCTTGAGTCCAGAAGTTTGAAATCGGATTTTCTGTGGCATCCACCACTGCGCTCGCCAACGCCCGGCGGGTTTCACTGAAGTCGAGCACCACGGGCACCGCCCCCAAGGCCCGCATTTGCGCAGCAATCACCAACGAAGACTGCACCCGCATACGCAATCCCTGATAGTCTTGCGGCCACAACAAAGGCTTGCGTGCGCTCATTTGCTTGAAGCCGTTGTCCAGATAGCCCAATCCCACCATTTGCTGTCGCCCCAGCCGCTCAAGCAAGCGTTGCCCCAAACGGCTTTGCGTGAGGCGGCGCACATCTTCCTGGCTGTCAAACAAAAAGGGAAGATCAAAAATCTCGAACTCCGGAAAACCCGTACGCCCAAATTTAGAAAGCGAGGGCGCCAGCATTTCCACAGCTCCCAGGCGCAGTGCCTGCATTTCCTCGCGGTCGTTATACAGCTGGGCAGCGGGGTGAACCTCTACCGTGATGCGGCCTTGCGAGCGCAATTCCAGCTCGCGCTTGAAGCGGGACACCGCCAATCCTTTGGGCGTTTGGGGCGCCACCACATGCGAAAAACGAATACGCAGCTGTGCGGCCCCCGCAGGCGCCCCTAACCACAGCAGGAAAGCCGCTGCAGCCACCACACACCCGATTTGTCGAACCCACTTGCGCATGCGCACTATCATAGCTACCAGACATGAGCTCACCTCCTTCTTTCTGGTTGCACACACCGCCCGGCAGCGGGCGCGCTGACCGCCGCACGCTGTGGTGGATGGCCGCCTTGTTGCTGATGTCAATGGCGTGCATGGTGGCATTGGCCCTTTACCTGCGCAGCTTTGAAAAGGAAGAGGAACAGCGTCAACGTATTGCTGACATTCAGTGGCTCCAACAAAGTGTGCGTTTTCATTTCCAGCGGCTCGAAGAAGACTTGCGTTCCGTTGCATTGCGTCGTAACACTGCCAGCCCCACACCCCTTGAGCGAGGTGGGCTGTTGTGGAACACGCCTGGCGTCCTTTTGCAACAAGGTTGGGTGCCAGCGCAAACCTCAAGCCGTCAGCAACCCCTGTCTGCACCCGAGTTTGTACAGGCTGCAATGGCTGCACACCCCGACAACGCACAGGATTTGCGCATCCTGTTCGACATCGCCAAAGGACTTCGCCGCATCAATTACGCAGGTCCATTGCGCGAATCCCAAGGCCCTGGCGGTGACCAACTTTGGGTGGCCATTCCGCTGTTCGAGCAAGGCCAGCACATTGGCAGTTATGTGGCCGCCTTGTCCATGAAGGCGGCTGTGCAAACCCTGGTGCCGCACTGGTTTTCCAGCAACCACGATCTGACGCTGATCGACCACCGGCGAGAGCTGTCACAAATATCCACAGCCACAGCAGCTACTTATGAAGCACCGCTGGAACTCGCTGGCACCGACATGGCCATTCGCGTTCGCGCACACACCAGTCTGATCCCGATGGTGCCTCGTCTGTTTTTCGCGGCAGCCCTGCTGTTTCTTGTAGGCATGGTGGTGAGCCTGTACGCGCTCTCACGCGACATTCGCAAACGCCGTCAAGTCGAACTTCAATTACGCGCCCAGGTAGCCTTGCGCACCGCAATGGAAAATTCGGTCGCCATTGGCCTACGTGCGTGGGATGAGGCGGGTCGCATCTTGTACGTCAACCGGGCGTTCTGCACCATGGTCGGCTACGAGCCGCAGGAACTCATAGGTAAAAGCGCTCCTCTGCCTTATTGGCCAGCAGCGCAAATGGACGAGCTCAACACCGTGCATGCAGGCCTGATGCGCCAAGGCACCCATGACCTGGGTGTGGAGGTGCAGTTCCAGCACCGCAGCGGTCGACTGATTGATACCCTGATCCATGAAGCACCTTTGACCGATGTTCACGGCCAGCAAATTGGCTGGATGAGCTCGGTGCTGGACATCAGCGA
>CAZPTM010000004.1:0-13252 GCA_964589665.1 uncultured Limnohabitans sp.
AGCGCTTGAGTTGCGGGAAGGCTTCCTGCAGGGTCTGGACTACCCCGCATTGCTCGCCCGAGTAGCCGGGCAACTCGTCCACCGACGCGCGAAATTCGGCGCTGGACAGAATGTCCAGTGCCACACGCAGGCGTTCACTGTCCAGGCTGTCTTTGTCACACAACAGGAAATAGCGTTCAGAAGCCAAGGGCACAAAGTCCAGGTTGAAGCGCCGCGAGGGGGTTTCAACCCCCATGCCCACGTCGGCCATGCCGCTGGCCACGTAGGCGGCTACAGCCGCGTGGGTGAACTCGCTGTGGGTGTATCCGTTGATCTGGGCGATGTCGATGTGCGCCTTGCGCAGAAAACACTCCAGCAAAAACCGCGTGCCCGAACTGGGCTGGCGGTTGACAAAACGCACGCCGGGGCGCGAGAGGTCTTCCACGCCATAAATCTTGAGCGGGTTGCCGCGGGCCACCATCAGGCCTTGCCGGCGCGTGGCCACATGGATCACGCGGGTGCGCTGCAGGTCAAACCACTGCGCATAGTGCGCCAGCGCCTTGCTTTCAAAGTCGCCTTGTGGAATATGGGTGCCCGCCAAATCACAAATACCCTCGTGCAGCGCCACCACTGATTCCTGGCTGCCCACGTACTTGCGTTCGATGCTGGCGCCGCGTTGAACCAAGGTGTCGATCAGCTTTTCCACCGCAAACCCGTGGCTGGCGTGGACCCGCAGCGGCTGCTCGGTACTGGGCAGCACTTTGGCCAGCTCGGTCTCCAACTCCGAGGCCAGGGTCTCGAGCATCGGATTCAAGCGGGCGTGGATGCGGTGACCCGCCCACACCAGTTTTTCGGCCAAAGGTGTCAGGCTGGAGCCTTTGCCACGCTCCATATTGAGCAAAGCCTGTCCCAATTGCGACTCACCTTCCCGGATCAAAGTCCAGGCGTGTCTGTACGAAACGCCCGTTGCCTTACATGCACTGGACAAACTTCCGTGTAACTGCACATCGCGCAAAAGCGCCAAAAGCCTGTGGGAGAGCCGTTTGCCCGTGCTATCGCTGATGGTCCACTGGGGAGTGATGGAGACTTGTGGCATGAACTTTATGCTGGCGAAAGCATATGAATTGGTTGCATAAGCACATATTGCCACGAAATTTGGACCCGCCTACATTCGCCCCTGCAACGAGAGGGACCGCAGTGGGCGGCCCATTTCAAACCCAAGGAGACAAAATGTCATCTCATGCTGCAAACGCACAAGCGGGCGACGGCCTGCTGTCCAAGGAGCGCATCATTGCGCATCCGGGCTTTAACCGTTGGCTGGTCCCGCCAGCGGCTTTGGCCATTCACCTGTGTATCGGTATGGCCTACGGCTTCTCCGTGTTCTGGTTGCCTTTGTCCAAGGCATTAGGCATCAAGGAGGCCATCAAGTGCGGCCCCGACGTCGGCTTTTTTGCCCAACTGTTCACCACCCAGTGCGACTGGCCCGTGTCCACCCTGGGCTGGATGTACACCCTGTTTTTCGTTTTCCTCGGTTTGTCTGCCGCCATCTGGGGCGGCTGGCTTGAGCGCGTCGGCCCCCGCAAAGTGGGCGTGCTGGCCGCCATTTGCTGGGGCGGCGGTATGTTGATTTCGGCACTGGGCATTTACCTGCACCAGTTCTGGATGATGTTGCTGGGCTCCGGCGTGATTGGTGGCGTGGGTCTGGGCCTGGGCTACATCTCGCCCGTGAGTACCCTGATCAAGTGGTTCCCCGACCGTCGAGGTATGGCCACCGGCATGGCCATCATGGGTTTTGGTGGTGGCGCCATGATCGGCTCGCCCCTGGCCGCTGAAATGATGAAGTATTTCGCCACTCCCACCAGCGTGGGCGTGTGGCAGACCTTTGCCGTCATGGGCTGTATCTACATCGTCGCCATGTTGATCGGTGCTTTTGGCTACCGCATTCCGGCCAGCGGCTGGAAACCAGAAGGCTGGGAGCCACCCGTGGCTGCGCAGGCCAACGCCATGATCACGCAAAACCATGTGCATGTGAAAAAAGTCTGGGGCATTCCCCAGTTCTGGCTGGTCTGGATGGTGCTGACCATGAACGTGTCCGCCGGCATTGGTGTGATCGGCATGGCCAGTCCTATGCTGCAAGAAGTGTTTGGCGGCAGCTTGATTGGTATTCCTGCCAAGTTCTCTGAACTCGACAAAGCCCAGCTCACCTCCATCGCAGGTGTGGCCGCCGGTTTTGCTGCGCTGCTGAGCCTGTTCAATATCGTGGGCCGTTTCTTCTGGGCCAGCCTGTCCGACAAGCTGGGCCGCAAGATGACCTATACCGTCTTCTTCGTGCTCGGCGGCATTTTGTACTTCAGCATTCCGGCCAGCGCCGGCATGGGCAGCAAGCTGCTGTTCGTGGGTGCGTTCTGCATCATCTTGTCGATGTACGGCGGTGCATTTGCTACCGTGCCCGCTTACCTTGCTGACTTGTTTGGCACCCAGATGGTGGGCGCTATCCACGGCCGTCTGCTGACCGCCTGGTCCACCGCCGGCATCATCGGCCCCGTGGTCGTGAACTACATGCGCGAATACCAACTCGGCTTGGGCATTCCGCGCGAGCAGGTTTACAACCAGACCATGTACATCCTGGTAGGTATGTTGGTCATTGGCCTGATCTGCAACTGGTTGATCAAGCCGGTCAATCCAAAGCACTTCATGACGCCCGAGGAGCTTGCTGCTGAGCGCCAGATTGCCCATGACCGCGCTGCGGCTTCTGTGGTGGGCTCGAGCCAAGCGGGCTACCATGCCAACAGCATGGCGACCGTGTACCTGGCCTGGGCTGCAGTGGGCATTCCGCTGGCCTGGGGTGTGTACCGCACGCTGCTGAGTGTGGGCAAGTTCTTCCACTGATCGTTTGATCCAGACCTCGCAGCCCTCGGGCTGCGGGGCCTTTGTATTGCAAGACAAGACATGAGCACTGTCACCTCTTCCACGGTTGTTCCTTTGGCCACACTGGACGAAGCGCGTGCGCAATTGCGCCGCCGCGGCCAACTCAAAGGTCGTCAGCCTGATGACGCCGCCCGCGCCCAAGTGCGTGCACTGATTGGCGATGGGCCGCATCGTCGCGATCTGCTCATCGAACACCTGCATGCGTTGCAGGACCAATACAAAGGCCTCTATCGCCGTCACCTCGTGGCGCTGGCCGCAGAAATGCGCCTGTCCATGGCCGAGGTGTATGAGGTTGCCACCTTCTATCACCACTTCGATGTGATTGAAGACGACCAGACCCCCGCCGTGCGCACCGTGCGTGTGTGCGATGGTTTGAGCTGCCAATTAGGCGGTGCCTCACAACTGCTCAGCAGTTTGCAAAACGAGCTGGGCATGCGTGGTGTGCGCGTCATTGCCGCGCCTTGCGTGGGTCGCTGCGAACAGGCACCTGTGGCTGTAGTGGACCAACGTCCTGTCCCCAAAGCCACCACCGAACAAGTGCGTGAGCTGGCGCTCGACGCACAAGCCAGCAGTGGCCAACACCCCGCCAGTGCGACGGGTGGGCAATTCAACCCGGGCGCGCTGGCGCAGGCCGCGGTGACCACCGAGTCTGACATCGCGCTGGCACCTGCCCATGTGGATATGGACAGTTACCGTGCCCAAGGCGGCTACGGCTTGCTGCAACGCGTGGTCAGTGGCGAGCTCAGTGGCGACGCCATCATTGAAACGCTGGAACACTCCGGCCTGCGCGGCCTCGGTGGCGCCGGTTTCCCGGCGGGGCGTAAATGGCGTATCGTGCGCGAACAAGCAGCCCCGCGCCTGATGGCTGTGAACATTGACGAGGGCGAACCCGGCACCTTCAAAGACCGCACTTACCTCGAGCGCGATCCGCATCGCTTCCTGGAAGGCTTGCTCATTGCGGCCCACGTGGTTGGTGTGGACGCGGTCTATATTTATTTGCGCGACGAATACCACGGCTGCCGCGCCCTGCTGCAAGGGGCGCTGGACAAGCTGCACGCGCAGCCGCCTTGCGCTTTGCCGCGCATCGAGTTGCGCCGTGGCGCAGGGGCCTACATTTGCGGCGAAGAGTCCGCCATGATTGAAAGCATCGAAGGCAAGCGTGGCGAGCCCCGCATGCGCCCGCCCTACATTGCACAAATCGGCCTGTTTGGCCGCCCCACGCTGGAGCACAACTTCGAAACCCTGTACTGGGTGCGCGACATCGTTGAGCGCGGTGCTGACTGGTTTGCCGGCTTTGGCCGCAATGGCCGCAAAGGTTTGCGCAGCTTCAGCGTCAGTGGGCGCGTACGCTCGCCGGGCGTCAAGCTCGCACCTGCAGGCATCACCCTGCGCGAACTGGTTGACGAATACTGCGGCGGCATGGCCGAGGGCCACACCCTTTACGCCTACTTGCCCGGCGGTGCATCGGGCGGCATTTTGCCCGCCAGCATGGCCGACATTCCACTGGACTTTGACACCTTGCAGCCGCATGGCTGCTTCATTGGTTCGGCCGCTGTCATGGTGCTCAGCCAGGCGGACAAGGCCCGCGACGCCGCCCTCAACGTCATGCGGTTTTTTGAACACGAAAGCTGTGGCCAATGCACCCCCTGCCGTGTGGGCACCAGCAAGGCCGCGCAGCTGATGCAAACCCCTGTGTGGGATGCCGCGCTGCTGCAAGACCTGGCCGATGTGATGGGCGATGCCTCCATCTGCGGTCTGGGCCAGGCTGCGCCCAACCCGGTGCGCAGCATCCTCAAACACTTTGCGCATGAAGTCGGTGCCAGCGCCGCAGCGCAAGGAGAAGGCGCATGAACACGCTCCAGACCATTTCCTTTGAGCTCAACGGCCAGCGCGTACAGGCCTTTGATGGCGAAACCATTCACAGCGCCGCGCACCGCCACGGTGTCGACATTGCGCACCTGTGCCACAAGGACGGCTTGCGCCCCGACGGCAATTGCCGTGCCTGCGTGGTCGAGATTGCGGGCGAGCGTGTGCTGGCCCCCAGCTGCTGCCGCAACGTCACGCCCGACATGAAGGTCAACACCGACACCGAACGCGCTACCAAGTCGCGCAAGATGGTGCTCGAAATGCTGCTGTCGGACATGCCCGACCACGGCTACAAATGGAATGACGCTGAAGGCGAGGCCGATGCCGGTGAACACGGCGAACTCAGCCAGTGGGCGCATCGCATGGGCGTGCAGGTGCGCGGCTCGCTGCGCAGCTTGCAGCGCGAGCGTGTGGCCAGCGACATCAGCCACCCTGCCATGACAGTCAATCTGGACGCCTGCATCCAGTGCAACCGCTGCGTGCGGGCTTGCCGCGAAGAGCAAGTCAACAACGTCATCGGCTACGCCCACCGTGGGGCGCACAGCGCCATCACCTTTGACCTGGAAGACCCGATGGGTGCCAGCAGCTGCGTGGCCTGTGGCGAATGCGTGCAGGCCTGCCCCACCGGCGCGCTCATGCCCGCCACGCAAGTGGGCTCGCAGCAGGTGGACCGCAAGGTGGATTCGGTGTGCCCCTTCTGCGGCGTGGGTTGCTTGCTGACCTACAACGTCAAAGACAACCGTATCGTCAGCGTGGACGGCCGCGATGGCCCTGCCAACCACAACCGTCTGTGCGTCAAAGGCCGCTTTGGTTTTGACTACATCCACAACCCGCAGCGCCTGACGGTACCGCTCATTCGCAAGCCCGGCGTGCCGAAAGACCCCGAAGCGCTGGAGCACCTCAACCGTGACAGCGCCCAGTGGTCCGACGTGTTCCGCGAAGCCACCTGGGAAGAAGCTCTGGCCTTGGCCACGGGCGGCCTGGTCACGTTGCGCGACACATATGGCGCCAAATCGCTGGCGGGTTTTGGCTCGGCCAAAGGCAGCAACGAAGAGGCCTACCTGTTCCAGAAACTGGTGCGCACCGGCTTTGGCTCCAACAACGTGGACCACTGCACCCGCTTGTGCCACGCCTCCAGCGTGGCCGCCTTGCTCGAAGGCGTGGGCTCGGGCGCCGTGAGCAACCAGGTCAACGATGTGGAGCATGCCGAAGTCATTGTCGTCATTGGCTCCAACCCCACCGCCAACCACCCGGTGGCCGCCACCTGGATAAAGAACGCCGCCAAACGCGGCGCCAAAGTGGTGCTGGCCGATCCGCGCGTGACCGATCTGGGCAAACACGCCTGGCGCATCATGCAGTTCAAGCCCGATACCGATGTGGCCATGCTCAACGCCATGATCTACACCGTCATCGAAGAGGGCTTGGTGGATGAGGCCTTTGTGCGCGAGCGCACCCACAACTTCGAAGCCTTGCGCGCCAACATCCAGGGCTACAGCCCCGAGGCCATGGCGCCGATTTGCGGCGTGCCCGCTGAAACCCTGCGCGAAGTCGCGCGGGCTTATGCCACCTCCAAAGGTTCCATGGTTTTGTGGGGCATGGGCGTGAGCCAGCACATCCACGGCACCGACAACGTGCGCTGCCTGATCGCGCTGTCCACCATCACCGGCCAAATCGGCAAGCCCGGCTCGGGCCTGCACCCACTGCGCGGCCAAAACAACGTGCAAGGCGCCAGCGATGCAGGTTTGATCCCGATGATGTACCCCAACTACCAACGCGTGAGTGACCCCAAAGCGCACGCCTGGTTTGAGGACTTCTGGGGCACCAAGCTGGACGACAAGCCGGGCTACACCGTGGTCGAGATCATGGACAAAGCCCTGGCCGATGACAGCGACCCGCACAAGATTCGCGGCATGTACATCATGGGCGAAAACCCGGCCATGAGCGACCCGGACCTGAACCATGCCCGCCATGCCATGGCCAGTTTGCAGCACATGGTGGTGCAAGACATCTTCATGACCGAAACCGCCTGGCTGGCCGACGTGGTGCTGCCCGCCACCGCCTGGCCCGAAAAAACCGGCACTGTCAGCAACACCGATCGCATGGTGCAACTCGGTCAGCAAGCCGTGCAGCCACCCGGTCAGGCCCGAGCCGACCTGTGGATTCTGCAGGAAATGGCACGCGGCATGGGCCTGAACTGGAACTACAGTGGCCCCGAATTTGGCGTGGCCGAGGTGTATGAAGAAATGCGCCAGGCCATGCATGCCGCCATTGGCGGCATCAGCTGGGAGCGTTTGCAACGCGAGTCCAGCGTCACCTACCCTTGCCTGAGCGAAGATGCGCCGGGCGAACCCACGGTGTTTGTCAACGGCTTCCCTACCAACGATGGCCGTGCGCATCTGGTGCCTGCCGACATCATTCCCGCCAACGAGCGGCCCGATGCCGACTATCCCTTTGTGCTCATCACTGGCCGTCAGCTCGAACACTGGCATACAGGCTCCATGACGCGCCGCGCCCGCGTGCTCGACGCCATCGAGCCCATGGCCACCGCCAGCATGAACGGGCAAGACATGCAGACCCTGGGCCTGCAACCCGGCGATGTGCTGACCGTGCGCTCACGCCGTGGCCAGGTCAGCCTGCATGTGCGCCGCGACGACGGCACGCCGCGTGGCGCTGTGTTCATTCCGTTTGCCTACTACGAAGCTGCAGCCAACCTGATGACCAACCCGGCGCTCGACCCCTTTGGGAAAATTCCGGAGTTCAAGTACTGCGCTGTGGCCGTGAGTGCAGGTGGCACCCCCGCCCGAGTGTCCGGTTACGGCACCCAGGGCCTCATGGCTTTGCAGGAGTAGGTGCCATGGCCCTGCCCATCCTCACCAACGCGCAAGCGCCCTTGACCGAAGCCATCACGGTGGTCAATGAGCACGGCGAAATCCAGAGCCTGAACATTCCTGCAGAACGTGCGCTGACGGTGTACGTGGACAAGCAGGAACTCGTCACCCTCATGACGCTGGGCGCACGCCCCGAGCAACTGGTTCTGGGCTACTTGCGCAACCAGCGCCTGGTGGACGGCGTGGACGACGTGGCCAGCGTGACGGTCGATTGGGAAGTGGGCGCCGCCGCCGTGCACACCCGAGGTGGCATTGCCCGCTGGCAGGAGCGAACAGCACGCCGTGTGGTCACCACCGGTTGCGGCCAGGGCAGCATGTTTGCCGAGCTGATGGAGCAGACCGATGCACTGCAGCTGCCGTCCACCCGCATCACGCAAAGCGAGCTCTACAGCATCGTCAACCAGATCCGTCTGATGGACAGCGTCTACAAGCAAGCCGGGTCAGTACATGGTTGTGCGCTGTTTCAGCAAGACCGCTTGCTCACGTTTGTGGAAGACGTGGGCCGCCACAACGCGATTGACACCATCGCCGGCTGGCAGTGGCTGCAAGAAGCGCAAACGCTGCGCCCGGTCGGAAACGCGGGTGCGCCGACCCAGGGCCATGTGTTCTACACCACGGGCCGAATGACCAGCGAAATGGTCATCAAGGCCGCGCAAATGGGTGTGGCTGTGCTCATCTCGCGCAGCGGCATCACGCAAATGGGCCTGACCATTGCACGCCAGCTGGGCCTGTGCACCATTGGTCGTGCAACGAACCGTCGCTTCTTGTGCTTTAGCGCACCCGAGCGGCTGCAACTCCAACCCGAACTGTTTTTGGCCCTGCAGGCCTAAGGCCACAGTGGTGCTCAGTGCACCATGCTCACGGCCTTGATCTGCGCCCACACGTGCATTCCCTCGCGCAGCTGCAGCATGTCCACTGCGCGGCGCGTTACGCGCGCCACCAGCAAAGCTTCGCCGTGGCGCAGCTGCACCAGCATCTGGTGGTCGCTGCTGTCGGGCACCATGGCCTGCACCACACACGGCACATGGTTTTGAATGCTCGTGCCTTGAGCGCGCTCGAGCGTGATGCTCACATCGCGCGCCAAGATGCGCAGCCGCAAACGCGTGCCCTCGGCCAAGCCCCGGTCGGGCACGCACAAGGCGGCGTCCTGCATCTGCACCTGCGCCAGTGACCACTGCGCATCGCGCTGCACCACGGTGGCATCCACCAATGCGCCCACATCGTCGCCCAGCGACACGGGCACCTGCACCGAAGCCAAGACGTCCTGCACCGGCCCACTGGCCTGCACCTGCCCGGCCTGCAACACCACCAAGTGGTCGGCCAGGCGCGTGACCTCGTCGGCCGCATGTGTGACGTACACCATGGGCACGCGCAAATGCGTGCGCAGTTGTTCCAGCCAGGGCAGCACCTCGGCCTTGCGTGCCGCATCCAGCGCAGCCAACGGCTCATCCAGCAACAACACCTGAGGGCGTACCGCCAGCGCCCGCGCCATGGCCACACGCTGGCGCTCGCCGCCCGACAGCGCCTGCACGCCTCGCGCCAGTAAATGGCCAATGCCCAGCACCTGCACCGCCTCGTCCAGCGCCAGTTTGGCTGCATCTTGCTCGGGCTTGGGCAGGCGGCGCAAGCCATACATCAGGTTGTCGCGCACATCCAGGTGGTCAAACAAAGCGTTGTCCTGAAACACCATACCCAGGCGCCGTTGCCAGGTGGGCACAAACACGCCTTGTGCATCGTCCTGCCACAGCGAATGGCCCAGTTGAACTTGGCCTTGCGCGCGCTCCAGCCCGGCCAGACAGCGCAGCAGCGTGGTCTTGCCCGAGCCGGACGCGCCCCACAACACCGTCACGCCCTGCAGCGGCAGAGCCGTGGCCGCCTGCAGCGCAAAGCCCGAACGCTGCAAACGCAGGTCAAATTTCAAGTCAACGTTTGGGGGGCTCATGCGCGGTGCTCCTGCAGGCGCCGCTGCACACGCGAGAGCAGCCACAACACCGCAAACGCAAACACCGACATACCACCCGCCAGCACATGCGCCTGGGCGTAGTCCATGGCCTCAACGTGGCCGTAAATCAAGGTGGACAGCACCTGCGTCTGCCCGGGAATGTTGCCGCCAATCATCAGCACCACGCCAAACTCACCCAGCGTGTGCGCAAAGCTCAGCAGCCCTGCACTCAGCAGCGCGTGGCGTGCGTGCGGCAAAGCCACTGTTAAAAACGCATCCAGCGGTTTGGCCCCCAGCGTCATGGCTGCCTCCAGGGGGCGACGGCCCATGGCGGCAAATGCGCTTTGCAAAGGCTGCACCGCAAAAGGCAGCGAATACACAATAGAGCCCAACACCAAGCCACTAAAACTGAACGACAACGTGCCCCAGCCCAGCGCCTGCGTCAGCTGCCCCAGCGGGCCATGCGGCCCCAGCAACACCAGCATGTAAAACCCAAGCACCGACGGCGGTAACACCAACGGCAGCGTGACCAACGCGTTGACAGGCTCGCGCCAGCGCGATGCCGTGCGCGCCAGCCACCACGCCAGCGGCGCACCCAGCACCAGCAGCGCTGCCGTACTGACGGCGGCCAGGCGCAGCGTCAGCCACAGCGCGGGCCAGGTGTGGGTCCACAAGTCGGCAGAAAGCGTGGTGTTGAACAAGCTTGAAACGTGTTTAGAACTGATAGCCGTAGGCGCCAATCACCTGACGGGCACTGTCACCTCGCAAGTATTGCAGAAGTGCTGTGGCTGCAGGGTTGTTTTCGCCCGTTTTCAGCAACACGGCATCCTGGCGAATCGGGTTGTAGAGTTTGGAGGGAATCACCCATGCCGAGCCCGAAGAGATCTTGCCACCCACCATGATTTGCGACAGCGCCACAAAGCCCAGCGCCGCGTTGCCGGTTTTGACAAACTGAAAGGTTTGGCCAATGTTTTCGCCCACTACCAGATGGGGGCGCACCGCTGCCGTCAGGCCCAGCGCCGCCAACACCTGTGCAGCCGCCGCGCCATAAGGGGCCAGCCTTGCATCGGCCACCGCCAGCTTGCCCGGCAAAGGGCCTGCCAGCACCGCGCCCTGTGCGTCCACCAAGCCGGGCTGCGTGCTGTACAGGGCCAACTGCCCCTGCGCGTAAGTGAACTGGCTGCCCGCCACCGCCAGGCCTTCAGCGGCCAGCAGCGTAGGCGTGCGGCTGTCAGCCGCCAGCAACACATCAAACGGCGCGCCGTGGCGCACCTGCGTGGCCAGCTTGCCCGTGGAACCCAACACCACCATCGCCTTGTGGCCCGTGGCTTGTTCAAACAAAGCCGCAATGTCCTGCATGGGCGCAGCAAAGTTCGACGCCACTGCCACCTGTACTTGCGCCTGCGCCGCTTGCACGGGCAGCGCCAGCAAGCTTCCAGCCAGTGAAAACAGGACAAACCAAGTGCGAATCAACATGACTAAAGGGGAAAAGTAAATGAACAGGAATTTTATAAAACCAGGCCCTCTATACATTATTGGAATAACAGAGGTACAATACGCACCGCTGCAGTTATTTGCTTTCCTTCGCTGCAACGAGTCTGACGGGCAGCGGTACCCCAACACCGCACACCTACCCCGCCGCTAATCAACCCATAGCGCATTCCGGGTCACACTTTTCTCTTGGCAAGCTATTTTGGCGACAAGCACGTCGTCCCTTTTGCCCATTCGCGCTGATTCAAATTGTGCGCATGACTTTGGGCCACCCAGGCCCTCTCTAGATTTCTTTTTCTATATGTCTTCTTTTTCATCACTGCCATTTACCGTTGGCAAATTTCTGATCACACCCTTGATTCGTTCGAACCACTCCGGCCGCTTTAGCGCTGCCTTGTCGATTCGCAGAGGCCAAGGCACACAAACCCACGACCGCGTCTACACCTTCAAGCCCGAGTTCGCCAGCAAAGACAGCGCGCTGGTTTATGCCGCCGCACAGGGACGCTACTGGATGCTCAACCCCGCGTCATTGACTTGAACCTCATCCACAAAGGAAACCCCCATGGCCAAAGAAGAAGCGATTGAAATGAAGGGCAAGGTCGACGAGGTCTTGCCCGACATGCGATACCGCGTCACGTTGGAAAACGGACACAAACTCATCGCCTACACCGCCGGAAAAATGCGCAAACACAACATCCGCATCCTGGCCGGCGACAACATCACCCTGGAAATGTCCCCTTACGACCTGAGCAAGGGTCGCATCACTTTCCGACACCTTGAAAACCGCCCCCCTCGAACGGGTGCGCCCGCTTTCAAGCGCAAGCCCTGATATCAACCCGTGCCCGAAATTTCGGTGGGCACATTTTCTGAAAGGCTCAACCATGAGCAACAAACTGTACGTTGGCAACCTGTCTTACTCGGTGCGCGACGAAGATCTGCAACAAGAATTCTCGGCCTACGGCCAAGTGCAATCGGCCAAAGTCATGATGGACCGCGACAGCGGCCGCTCCAAAGGTTTTGGCTTTGTCGAAATGTCCAACGCCGCCGAGGCACAAGCGGCCATCGCCGGCTTGAACGAGCACAACTTTGGTGGTCGTAACCTGATCGTGAACGTGGCCCGCCCCATGGAAGCCCGCCCCCCACGCAGCGGCGGCTTTGGCGGCAATTTTGGTGGCGGCGCACGACGCAGCTACTGATGCGCCAAGCCAGGCGATGACGTCCACACCTCATCGCCGTGCCCGCAGATGAAAGGCCGCTCCAAGAGCGGCCTTTGTTTTTTGGGTTTGCTTGGAGCTGACGAATAAGCGTTGGCTTATTTGCGGCCGGACGCGGTCTGAGCCATACGCTCTGCAAAAGCCTGGTTGGCGGCTTTTCTATCTGCGTTTACGCGCTGCATGGCTGGCCGTTCGGCAAGGGTAGCCAGGTACGTCTTGAGTGGCAGATCCTGCAAAAAGTCTTCGCCATAGATCTGGCGCGTGGCCATGCTGATGACGGGCAGGTGCACTGCCGCGGCGCAGTCGGCCAAGGTAAAGGTGTCGCCCGCCACATAGGGCGAAAACTTGGCCAGGGTGCTGAAGGCAGCAATGTGTTTGCGCAGCACCTTGGCGGTGCGGTCGATCACGTCTTGCGAAACTTTGCCGCCAAAAAAGGCCTGGGGGTAGAGCTTGCGCGCTTCAAGTTCGAGGTGAAGTTCAATGTAGGTACTGATCTCGCGCACCTTGGCTGCAGCATACGCATCGCTGGGCAGCAAGGCGGGTTGAGGCTGCAGCTGCTCCAGGTATTCGAGGATGACGGCAGACTCGCTCAACGGCCCCTGTGGTGTGAGCAGGTAGGGCACTTTGCCCAGCGGCGAGCAAGCCGGGTCGGTCTCGCCCACATAGGTGGTGGACTCTTCAAAAGCGATGCCTTTTTCGAGCAAGGCAAATTTGACCTTGTTGTAGTAGTTGCTGACGCCAAAGCCGCAGAGGGTGAGCATGGTGTTCTCCTGTTGAAGAACGCAAGCTTAGTCTACGAACGCATGGGGCGGCGTGCTTTTTGGGACAATGCGGGCATGCCTTCCCGCTTTGTGATTCATGCGGCTTGAGTTCCGCCCGGTTGTGCTGCGCCTGATTGTGGCGCAGATGTGTCTGCACGCCACCATGTCGGGCGTGCGCATGGC
>CAZPTM010000004.1:13352-15437 GCA_964589665.1 uncultured Limnohabitans sp.
ACGACCAGGGCGACATTCGGCAAATCTTCAGCTGGATGGCGATTGCGCCCACGCTGGCCAATTTTGCAGGGCCGTTTTTTACCGGGTTGCTGATTGATGCTGTGGACTTTGGTCCGGCCTTCATGCTGCTGTCTCTGGTGCCGCCAGTGTCCGCCTGGGCGGTGTACCGCCTCCAGGACCGTCGTGCGCAGCACGAAGGTGAGGGCGCATCGGGCACGCCCAAGGGCTCTTCGTTTGAGCTGTTGCGCAATGCGCCGCTGCGCCGGCTGTTGCTGATCAACTGGATGCTGTCTTCGTGCTGGGATGTGCACGCCTTCATGGTGCCTTTGCTCGGGCACGAGCTGGGCCTGAGCGCATCGGCCATTGGCACGATTTTGGGCGCGTTTGCGTTGGCAGCCACAGCTATTCGCCTGACCATGCCCTGGGTGGCCCGCCATGTGCGGGAAATGCAGGCGGTGGCCATTGCCATGGTGATGACGGGGGTGTTCTTTGTCATCTACCCCTTCTCCAGCGGGGCCTGGATGATGGGCGTGTTGTCCACGCTGTTGGGCATGTCGCTGGGTTCGGTGCAGCCCATGATCATGAGCACCTTGCACCACGTGACCCCGCGTGAGCGCCAAGGCGAGGCGCTGGGCCTGCGCATCATGACCATTTACGCCTCCAGCGTCATCATGCCCTTGGCCTTTGGCTCACTGGGAGCGCTGGTGGGTGCAACGGCTGTGTTCTGGTCGGTAGGGGCGGTGGTGGGGCTGGGCTCACGGTTGGCGCGACGGCTGTCATAATCACAGCATGCAAGCCCTTCGCAACGCCCATTTTCTGGCACGCCTTGTTCTGGCGTGGATGGTGCTGTTCGTGGGTGTTGCGGTGGCTTCGCCCTTGGTCAAGCCCGTTTCGCTGGAAGTGGTGTGCTCGGCCTCGGCGGGCACGCACATTGTGGTGGTGGCCGATGACGGTTCGCCGTCCGACCAGAACAACGGCATGCACTGCCCCTTGTGCCTGCCCATGTCAGCGCCACCTGCTGCGGTGCTGACTTTGCCCGCTGCACAAGCCGGGCTGTCTTACGCCCTGCATCCGCTGGAGTCGGCCAGGCTGCAAAGCCTGATTGGCCACACCTGGCAAGCCCGCGCACCACCGCGCGGTTGATTCCCTTCCTTTAACGCTGTGTTCAGTCGCCCTTGGGGTGACTTGCGCGCACGCAT
Organism: uncultured Limnohabitans sp.; assembly: GCA_964589665.1. Lineage (GTDB taxonomy): Bacteria > Pseudomonadota > Gammaproteobacteria > Burkholderiales > Burkholderiaceae_C > Limnohabitans_A. The sequence goes on from CAZPTM010000004.1 coordinate 14,552, forward strand.
CCGGTTTTCCCTTCCCGAGGGGCCACCCTCATCTCGTTTTCAACCTATCAGGAGTGATCCATGAAAAAAGCGCTTTCCATTCTTTCTTTGTCTTTGTTGGCCAGCCTGGCCCACGCCCAAGTGACCGTCAGTGAGGCCTGGGTTCGCGCTACCGTGGCGCAACAAAAGGCCACCGGTGCCTTCATGCAACTGCAATCCGCGCAAGACGCCAAGTTGGTGTCAGCTCAATCGCCTGTTGCCGGCGTGACAGAAGTGCACGAAATGGCCATGGACAACGGCGTCATGAAAATGCGTCCTGTTCCCTTCCTGGCGCTGCCGGCTGGCAAAGCTGTGGAGCTCAAACCCGGTGGCTACCACGTGATGCTGATGGACCTCAAAGCCCAAGTCAAAGACGGCGACATGGTGCCCGTGACCCTGGTCGTCGAGGGCAAGGATGGCAAGCGCCAGAACATCGAAGTCAAAGCGCCAGCCCGCGTCATGGCCAAGCCCGCCATGGGGCACAACCATAAACACTGACTCGCCCGGCCAACCTTGTCAGCCAGCCATCAGCTCGCGTCTGTTTTAATGCGAGCTGATGGCACAAGGAGACACCCATGAGCGACGCATCGGCTTTTGGCTTTGGCAAGTTCATTCCCGGTTTTGACTTTCTGCAAAACCTGGCCCAATCCGCGGGCAAAGCACAGCCTGGGGCGGCGCCGTCCTGGGTGGCGCCTACGCTGAGTGTGGAAGAGCTGGACAAACGCATCACTGACCTCAAGGCCGTGCAGTTCTGGCTGGAGCAAAACGTCACGACGCTGAAGGCCACGATTCAGGCCCTGGAAGTGCAAAAGATGACGCTGGCCACCTTGCAGGGCATGAACGTCAACATGGCCGACCTGGCCAAGGC
>CAZPTM010000004.1:15537-21595 GCA_964589665.1 uncultured Limnohabitans sp.
GTTCAGGTAGTAGTGCAGGTTGTGGATGGTGGTCAGCATGGGGCCGAGCATTTCGCCGCAGCGGTCCAGGTGGTGCAGGTAAGCGCGACTGAATCCGTCGCGCCCACCCTGGTCCCACGACACGCCCGAAGTGCCCGCACACGCATGGCAGGTACAGCTGGGGTCCAGCGGTTGCGGGTCGGTCTTGTGGCGGGCGTTACGCAGCTTCAGGTCGCCATAGCGGGTGAACACGGTGCCGTTGCGTGCATTGCGGGTGGGCATGACGCAGTCAAACATGTCCACGCCATCGGCCACGCCTTGCACCAGGTCTTCGGGCGTGCCCACGCCCATCAGGTAGCGCGGCTTGTTCGCAGGCAGGCGGTGCGGCGTGTGCGCCATGATCTGCAGCATCTGGTCTTTGGGCTCGCCCACGCTCACGCCGCCCACGGCGTAGCCCGGAAAGTCCATCTCCACCAGCGCGTCCAGCGATTCCTGGCGCAGGTGCTCAAACATGCCGCCTTGCACAATGCCAAACAGCGCGTTGGGGTTGCCCAAGCGCTCAAATTCGTTTTTGCTGCGCAGTGCCCAGCGGCGGCTCATCTCCATGCTCTTGCGCGCCTCGGCCTCGGTGGTGATGTGGCCCTTGGTTTCGTAAGGGGTGCACTCGTCGAGCTGCATGACGATGTCCGAATTCAGAATCGTCTGAATCTGCATGCTCACCTCGGGCGACATGAACAGCTTGTCGCCGTTGACGGGGCTGGCAAAGTGCACGCCCTCTTCGGTGATCTTGCGCATCTCGCCCAGCGACCAGACTTGAAAACCGCCCGAGTCGGTCAGGATGGGTTTGTCCCATTTTTCGAACTGGTGCAGGCCACCAAAGCTTTGCATGATGTCCAGCCCTGGGCGCATCCACAAATGGAAAGTGTTGCCCAAAATGATTTGAGCGCCCATCTCGTGCAGGCTGCGCGGCATGACGCCTTTGACCGTGCCATACGTGCCCACCGGCATGAAGATGGGCGTTTGCACCACCCCATGGTTAAGGGTGAGTGCGCCACGGCGGGCGTGGCTGGTGGGGTCGGTCTTGAGCAGGTCGAATTTGAGCATGGCCGTCATTGTAGAGAGGCCGTCAAGCCGCCCTGCGCGGCCACAGCACGCTGGCAATGGCCACCAGCACCAGGGCAATGGCGCTCCAGTCCTGCCAGTGCAGCACTTCGCCCAGCCACAGCGCGCCACTGAACACGCCCACGATCGGAATCATCATGATGCTCAGGGTCGATGCAATCGGCGGCAGGCTGCGTGCCAGATAAAACCAGGTGCTGTGCGCAAACCCAATGACCATGATGCCGTTGTAAACCACAGCGGCCAAGGTGTGCGCAGGCATGGCGTGCCACTGCTCGCGCTCAAACAGCCAGGCCAACACCGTCAGGCAGATGCTGGTGATCACGCTCATCCAGAACGCCAGCGTGAGCGTGTGCGCGGGCACCTTGGTGCGGCGCAGCAGCTGCGTGCCCATGGCCCAGGCCGCAGCAGCGCCCAAGGCCAGCAACACCCCTACAGGCCTGCCACCCAGGTTGGCCAACTCGTGCCACAACAACAGCACCACACCGCCTGCAGCGGCAGCCACCCCCAGCCAGGCGCGGCGCGGCAAGCGGTCGCTGAACAGGGCCGCGCCGTAGACCGCAGAGAAAATCGGCATGGTGTAACCCAAAATGGCCGAGCGCCCGCTGGACAGCGACTGCACCGCCACAATGATCAGGCTGTGCCAGAGCACCATGTTGAACAAAGCCAGTTTGAGCACCTCGGGCCATTGCGCGCGCGCAATGGCAAACGGCAACTTCTGCTGGCGCAGCACCAGCGCCAGCACCGGCACGCCCAGCCACAGACACCACATGCGAAACGTCAAAGGTGGAAAGCCCGTGACCCCTGCTTTCATGATGGGCCAGTTCACACCCCAGACCAGGGTAAGCAGGGCCAACAGCAGCCATTGACGCGAGGAGAGTTTGTGCATGGGCGGCATCTTAGGTGAAACCTTAAAATCCTGCCCATGACCTTCCTAGACATGCTGCGCGCTGCAGAGCGCCAAAACGGTTCCATGCTGTGCGTGGGCCTGGACCCTGAGCCCGCCAAGTTCCCGGCAGGCATGAAGGGCGATGCCAACAAGATTTACGACTTTTGCGCCGCCATCGTCGATGCGACTGCCGATCTGGTCAGCAGCTTCAAGCCGCAGATTGCCTACTTTGCCGCGCACCGCGCCGAGGGGCAGCTGGAGCGGTTGATGGAGCACATGCGCCGTGTGGCGCCGCAGGTGCCGATCATTCTGGATGCCAAGCGGGGCGACATTGGCTCCACCGCCGAGCAGTACGCCAAAGAGGCGTTTGACCGCTACGGGGCAGACGCCGTCACGCTCTCGCCTTTCATGGGCTGGGACTCGGTGGCGCCTTACCTCAAGTACGAGGGCAAGGGCGCTTTCTTGCTCTGTCGCACCTCCAACCCCGGTGGCGACGATTTGCAAAATCAGCGCCTGGCCTCGGTCGATGGTCAGCCGCGTGTGTACGAGCATGTGGCCGCGCTGGCGCAGGGCCCCTGGAACCTGAACGGCCAGCTGGGTCTGGTGGTGGGTGCGACTTACCCTAACGAGATCGAGCGTGTACGCGAGCTGGCGCCGACGGTGCCTTTGCTGATTCCGGGCGTGGGTGCGCAAGGCGGCGACGCGGTGGCCACGGTCAAGGCCGGCTGGCGCGTGGGCGCGAGCATCATCGTGAACTCTTCGCGTGCGGTGCTGTACGCCAGCAGCGGCGAAGATTTTGCCGCAGCTGCACGCAAAGTGGCGCAGCAAACCCGCGACACGCTGGAAGCGGCCAAGGCGGCCTGATCAGCGCGAGCGCTCCCACAGCGCCATGCCGCGCTGGGCCTTGCTGGTGTCGTTGGGCGTGAGGGCAATGGCACCTTGCGCCGTTTGACGCAGTGCGGCGGCCAGTGTGCCGAGCGCCGCTTCTGGCCCAGCCAGCAATTCCAGTTCCAGCTCCAGCAAAGCCTCGCTCAGCGCGGTGCCGGGGACGTGGATACGGCCTTGGTCTAGCGCCACTTCAATGCGGGCACCATCGTGTTCAAGAACCCAGCGCTGGCGTTCAAAGTCGGTGGCAAACAGCGGCTGCAGGGCGGGGCGCAAAGCCATCAGGTCTGCGGCCAGCGTGGCATCGTCGACCAGTGCATCAAACTGCAAAGCGCCCGGCGTAGTGGGGCCCTCCCATTCCTGGCGGCGCGACAGGCCGTTTTCGCTTCGGCCAGCGGTTTTGACGGTCAGCAGCCATTGCTCGCCTGCAAGTCGCTCACGCACAGCCATGCGCCGGGCTTGGAGGTCGAGCGCAGGCGTGTCGAAGTAGGTGTTGAGCAGGCGCTGCGCATTTGAAGGTTGCTGCAGCAAGGGGTGGCTCAGCAGGAGCGGCAAATCTGCCGCGCCCAGGCTGAGTTTGAGTTCGGTTTCCAAAACCTCGGCGTGACTTAGCGTTTGGGCAGCATGGACAGCAGCACGCCGTCCTTGAGCACGACGTGGTGCCAGATGGCGGCCACAGCGTGCAGGCCCGAGATCCACAAGATGGCGTCGCCCAGGAATTTGTGCACATCGCCCCAGTCGGCCATATTGGCCACCGCGGATTGGGCGTTGATGGGCAAGTCGGTGACGCGAATGCCGCCCAGCAGGGTCAAGGGGTGGCCTTCGGTGCCCAAAGCAAACATGGCGCTCATGGGTGTGATGAACAGCAAGGCCCACAGCACCAGCTGCGTGAGTTTGGACAGGCTGTGCATCCAGCCGGGCATGTCAAATTGCGGGGCCTTGGGGCGCACGGCCGTCCACAGCAGGCGCAGCAGCGTCAGCGCGGCCACGGCAATGCCCAGGCTCTCGTGCCAAACGATGTCCCAGCGCGTGGCAGGGTCCAGGCCGTTGTGCATTTCGCGCCCGAAATGTTCGGGGCCCAGGATGAATGCGGCAATGACGAGCAGCGCTGTCAACCAGTGAAAGGCGCGGCTGAGGGGGTCGTAGTGGGTGCGTGTGGTGCTCATGAATCAAACTCCCGTTTAAATGTTTGTGTTTTGATTGTGCCTAAGCTGTATGAAGTTCTGATGAAGTTTTGCTGACTCAAAGCAAGCGATTCAAATACCGGCCTGTGTGGCTTTGCGGGTGCGCCGCAATCTGCTCGGGCGTGCCTTCGGCAACCACGGTGCCGCCGCCAGCGCCGCCCTCGGGGCCCATGTCGATCAGCCAGTCGGCGGTTTTGATGACGTCGAGGTTGTGCTCGATGACGACGATGGTGTTGCCCGCATCGCGCAGCTGGTGCAGCACTTTCAGCAGCAGGTCGATGTCGGCAAAGTGCAGGCCAGTGGTGGGTTCGTCAAGCACATAGAGCGTGCGGCCGGTGTCGCGTTTGGAGAGTTCCTGCGCGAGCTTGACGCGCTGGGCCTCGCCGCCCGAGAGTGTGGTGGCGCTCTGGCCCAGGCGGATGTAGCTCAGGCCCACGTCCAGCAAGGTCTGCAGCTTGCGCGCAATGCTGGGCACAGCGCTGAAGAACGCGTAGGCGGCTTCGACCGTCATGTTCAGGATCTGCGCGATGTTCTGGCCCTTGTACTGGATCTCCAGCGTTTCGCGGTTGTAGCGCATGCCGTGGCACACGTCGCAGGGCACGTACACATCGGGCAGAAAGTGCATCTCCACCTTGACCATGCCGTCGCCCTGGCAGGCTTCGCAGCGACCCCCGCCAGAAGACGCGCTCACGTTGAAACTGAAGCGCCCCGGTCCGTAGCCGCGCTCGCGGGCGGCGGGCACCTCGGCCATCAGTTCGCGGATGTGGGTAAACAGCCCGGTGTAGGTGGCCGGGTTGCTGCGTGGCGTGCGGCCAATGGGCGACTGATCGACGTTGATGACCTTGTCGAAGTGCTGCAGGCCTTTGATTTCTTCGTGCGGCGCGGGTTCGTCGTGGGCTCGGTGAATCTGCTGGGCGGCGGCCGTGTACAGCGTGTCGTTGACCAGCGTGGACTTGCCCGAGCCGGACACACCGGTCACGCAGGTCAGCAGACCGACCGGGAATTTTGCATTCACGTTTTTCAGACTGTGGCCGCTGGCGCCCACCACCTCGATCCAGTCCGTGCCTGGCTTGTGGCGCTTGGGGATGGCAATCTGTTTGCGACCCGACATGTATTGGCCCGTGATGGACTCTGGTGCCGCCAGGATGTCGGCGCAAGTGCCTTGCGCCATCACGCGCCCGCCGTGCACGCCAGCACCGGGGCCCATGTCGATGACATGGTCGGCGGTGCGGATCATGTCTTCGTCGTGTTCAACGACCAGCACGCTGTTGCCAATGTCGCGCAGGTGTTTGAGTGTGCCGATCAGGCGGTCGTTGTCGCGCTGGTGCAGGCCGATGCTGGGCTCGTCGAGCACATACATCACGCCCGTCAGGCCAGAGCCGATCTGGCTGGCCAGTCGTATGCGTTGCGCCTCACCGCCGCTGAGGGTGTCGGCGCTGCGGTCCAGGCTGAGGTAGTTCAGCCCCACGTCGTTCAAGAATTTCAGTCGCGAGGCGATCTCGCGCACCACCTTGTCGGCGATGTCGGCCTTGGCGCCATGCAGCTGCAGGCTGGCAAAGTAGCTTTGTGCTTCGCCCAGCGTGATGTGGCTGATTTCGAAAATCGCACGGGCCTGCGCGCCTTCGCCAATGCGCACATGGCGGGCATCGCGCTTGAGACGGGTGCCGTGGCAGTCGGTGCAGGGTTGGGTGCTGCGGTAGCGCGAGAGGTCTTCGCGCACCAGTTGCGAATCGGTCTCGCGGTAGCGCCGCGTCATGTTGGGAATGATGCCCTCGAACGGGTGCTTCTTGTTGACTTTTTTGCCTTGCGAGGCACCCGACTCCATGATGTAGCTGAACTTGATGTCCTCTTCGCCGGAGCCATGAAGGATGACTTGTTGCACTTCGGGTGCGAGGTTTTCAAAGGGCGCTTCCACATCAAACTTGTAGTGTTTCGCCAGGCTTTCCAACATGCTGAAGTAAAAGCCGTTGCGCCGGTCCCAGCCCTTGATGGCGCCGCTGGC
>CAZPTM010000005.1:0-2951 GCA_964589665.1 uncultured Limnohabitans sp.
GTCTTCTGCAAGTTTTCCGATCGAATACACGTCGAATAGCGTTCCGTACGCGTCGAACACCACACCTCGAATTTTGGCCATTTCCTGCTCCTGGTAGCACGCAGATTATTCGCGAGAGTGCTGTAGCACTCAACCAAATCAATGAACTCAGCGTCTCGGAGATGACTCGGATCGCAATTCAGGCATGTGTGCCCAGGACATCAATTCGGCTGCCTGGGTTGGGTCTGCACTAAGCCAGGTGTCATGAAGTTCCGGGGGAATGATCACCGGCGTACGTTTTTCATCCCCAGGCTTGTGAAACTTACACATGACGGGATGCTCATCCGCATTGACGGTGAGCATGGAAAAGCTGACCACCAATTCACCCGATGTGGGATCAGTCCAACGATCCCAAAGACAGGCAATGCCAAACGGATCGCCTGATGCAAGCCCAATCTTCCATCGGACTGCCTTGCCGGATTCGTAGCTGGGCTCGTAAAAGTCATCCACGAGAACCAAACCGTACTGGCGATGACGCCACGCCGCCCGGTAACTGGGCTTCTCTGCCGCAGTCTCACTCCTTGCGTTGTAGGTGTGACGACTGATCTTGTCATCCTTTGCCCATGATGGGATCAACCCAAATCTGGCCAACCCACAGGCCACACGGCCTGACTGGTGGCTTTTCACCACGACAGGTGCAGCGAATCCCGGATAGGACTCATCAGGGAACCCCGTTGGGAGGTCAACACCGAACTTCTCCTTGACCCAAGGAGCGCGTTTGGTTGGCGTGAAGTTGGTGCACACGCTGGCAGTTTATCGCTGGCTGCAATGAAAACGGCCCCTTAGGGCCGCAGTATCTGAGCAACTCAGATCACTTCTTCTTGTTCACGGCAGCTTTGAAAGCAGCACCAGCAGTGAACTTGGGCACGGTGGCCGCAGCAATCTTCAGCTTCTCGCCTGTACGGGGGTTATTGCCGGTACGGGCTGCACGTTTGGCAGCCTTGAACGTGCCGAAGCCAATCAGCCGCACGTCTTGCTTCTTGGAGACAATTTTGACGATGACGTCCTGCACAGCATGAGCATACAGCCGCTGTTAATTTTCTCCAACTGGCCCTCTACAATTATTTTTTGAGCATCACTCGAATCAATTTAGGTGGTGATTGACGCTGTGTAACCAGATCAGCCAAAGTCACCCCATCGAGCACAGCCATCCAGGCATGCATCGCCTGCTCCAATACGCCCTTGAGACGACAACGGCCGTCAATTTCACACGACTTGCCTTCTGTGCTGAAACAGTCCACTAAGGTAAAGTCCTCTTCCATTTGCCGAACCACCTCACCCAGCACCATCTGCGAGGGATCACGCAACAAGCGCAACCCACCGCCACGCCCCCTTGTTGTAGACAACCAGCCTTTGGCAGAGAGCTCCATCACGATCTTCATCAAATGACTGCGCGATATGCCATGTGCTTGCGCAATTTCCGCAATGGTAGGTGGTGACTCCCTTTCCTGGTGGGTCGCGCAATACATCAGCACTCGCAAGGCATAGTCTGTCCATTGAGTCAGTCGCAAAAGCCATCTCCTTGATCAAGCGCAAATACTTAATTTCTACGTGGTTAAAGATTCACACAAATAGAATCTTATCGCACAATAGATTCATATCAAAAGAATCTTTATAGGACATGTTCATGAACACTACTCAAAGTTTGGGGCAGCTGGCCGTTCAAATTCCTGGTGCCACAGCTGTATTTCGTCGTTTCAAACTCGACTTTTGTTGCGGTGGACAGCAGTCACTGGCTGACGCCTGCGCACAAAAAGGACTGGATGCCGACACGATTCTGAGCGAAATCGAAGGCTTGGTTCCCGTGCAAGTTGAGCCCGACACTCGCTCGCCCTCGCAATTGATTGACCATGTCCTGAGCCGTTACCACGAGGTTCACCGCCAACAATTGCCTGAATTGATCCGCATGGCCAGACGCGTCGAGGCAGTTCATCGAGATCACCCGTTGGTCCCTCAAGGATTGGCCAACCATCTTGAAACCATGGAGCAGGAATTGCTGGACCACATGGCCAAAGAAGAACAAGTGCTGTTCCCTTTACTTAAACAAGGCGGGCACCCTATGGTGATACACCCCATTGGCATGATGCGCCACGAGCATGTGAGTCACGGTGCCCAACTTGAGCGCCTGGCTGCGCTGGCCCACCAGCATCAACCGCCAGCGGGTGCTTGCAACACCTGGCAGGCTTTGTATGCAGGTACGGCTCGACTCGCCGAGGATCTGGTCGATCACATCCATCTTGAAAACAATGTGCTCTTCCCCCTCTTCGAAAGTCAGGCTCAGCATTGAGATGCTCACCATGACACAACAAGAAACATCGTCATTGTGGTTATCAATGACACAACGTGCCGGCCTCAAACCGTTGCGCATCCGGGATAAGACCTTGTTGCCTATTGTTCAAGGGGGCATGGGTGTGGGGGTTTCAGCATCCAAACTTTCCGCCGCAGTGGCACAGCTGGGCGGCATGGGCACGATTTCTTCCGTGGATTTGCGACGACACCATCCCGACCTCATGGCTCAGACGGGGCACCTGGACAAAGAACCCGATGCTCGCGCTCAAATTGACCAAGCCAACCTGATCGCCCTGGACCGCGAAATTCGCGCCGCACGTCAAGCATCGCAAGGCCAGGGCTGGATTGCCGTGAACGTGATGAAGGCACTCAGCGCCTACGAAACCTATGTCACGCAATCTCTGGCCAGTGGTGCAAATGCGTTGGTGGTCGGTGCAGGTTTGCCACTGGACTTGCCCGATCTGGCTCGTGATCACCCTGAAGTGGCCTTGATTCCGATTTTGTCTGACGCACGTGGTGTGCAATTGCTGGTGCGCAAATGGGAAAAAAAAGGACGTTTGCCAGATGCCATCGTGATTGAAAACCCCAAACTTGCTGGCGGCCATCTGGGTGCGGGCAAAGTG
>CAZPTM010000005.1:3051-20581 GCA_964589665.1 uncultured Limnohabitans sp.
AGCCACAAGATCTGGTGGAGTTTGTCAGTGTGGCGGGGCTGCCAGCACGCGCTGTGCGCACCCCTTGGCTTGACAAGTATTTGCGAATCTTGCCCGTGCTCCAGGAGCGTGCGCACCCCAAGAGCAAATGCAATATGTCTTTCGACTGCCTGCAACACTGCGGGTTGCGCGATGGAGATGCCGGCATCGGGCAGTTCTGCATTGACCAGCAGTTGGGGCACGCCATGGAAGGCGACGCCGAGCGCGGCTTGTTTTTCCGAGGCGCAGGCAAGTTACCCTTTGGTGAGCACATTCGCAGCGTCGCCGAACTCGTCACACATCTGCTCACACCAGCCGCAAATCTGAACCCCACACTGGCATAGGCTGGTCACCCCCCACCGGGCCTCACATTTCCGAGAGCACCTGCCCATCGTGTTCAACGTAAGGACAGTAAGGGCCGGTGCCGCTGTGATCAGCTTGCCCTGCTGGAACGAAAGCTCCCAGCTGCGCATCAAACACATGCACCTCCCCGTGCTCGATGACAAAGTTCCAGCCGTGAAGATGCAAATGTCCGGCTTCAACCGCACGACGCACCATGGGGTAGTCCAGCAAGCGCTCCAATTGCAATACCACGCTGCGTTGACCTGTGCGATCCAAGGCTTCAGGGCTCACTTGCACCGGCAACAAGGCTTCGTTGAGCAGCTGCAACCAATTGCGCAAATTGACAGCCTCTGCCGGAGCCCCTTCATAAGCAGCACGCACTGCCCCGCAGTGGCTGTGTCCACACACAATGATGTGCTCGACCTTGAGGTTGAGCACTGCAAATTCAATGGCAGCCGTGGTGCCGTGCAAACCATGTGAACCGTCGTATGGCGGCACCAATGCGCCAACATTTCGGACAATGAACAAGTCACCCGGTTGGGCTCCTGTCAGCATGTAGGGCACCAGACGAGAGTCCGAGCAACCAATGAACAACGTTTTCGGATGTTGACCGTTAGCGACCAGATCCTGGAACCGTTGTTGATGGCGTGGGAAATAGTCAGAATGAAACTCCCGCAATCGATGCAAGAGTTCATCTTCATGTGGATTCATCGGCATCATGGACCTCTGAGTGATTGGCTCCAGTTTCACGCTCATCGTCAGCGGGCGTTATGTGGCCGGTCGAATTCCAATCGTCGCCAAACAACTCCACCGGATGCGGTGTGCGTACAGATCCGTTGCCACACAGCATCTCTGAACTGGCGCAGTATCGGTCGCACCCCCAGCACAAACGTTCCGGATGTGCTGGATGTTCTGGGAAACGCTTGGCGGTCATACAACGCGGGCTTATTGCACCAGCGGCGTATCGGCTCCCTCCAGCTCAATGCCGTCGATACGAGCCTGTCCGACCAGCAACAGCATGTACTGGCGCAAGGCGGTGGCACGCGAGTTCAAATTCAATTCACCCGCGATACGTGTTTGCACTTGCGCCAAAGGTGCCAATACACCTGGGCGTTGCTCCAGTACATCAATGATGTGCAAACCAAAACGTGAATGCACCAAACGCGGCTGCACACCGTTGGCCACCCCCCCCTCCTGGAAGAACAGGAATTGAGCCAGCTCCGGCGCCAGGTCTTGCGGTGTCAACCAACCCAGATCGCCCCCTTGGGCACCGCTGGGACAGTTGGACAAGGTTTTTGCCTTTTGTGCAAATGCATCTGCGGCCACGTCCTTGTGGGTCAGCTCCAGCAAGATCTCTTCGGCCTTCTTGGCCAGGGCCTGCACAGGCACGCCGTCTGTCACAGCAAAAAGAATGTGCCGTGCATGCACTTGTTGGCCTTGACGAAAACGTGACTGATGCGCGTCGTAATAACGAGCGCAAGCCTCGTCCGTAGGCTCTGGTGTCACGATGCTGGCATCCAGCATCGCCTCAATGGCCTGCTGCTGTGCTTCGTCCAATTCGGGGGCATCGTCTCCCGCAACGTCGTCCAACCGTCCTTGGCGCACGGCCTCCTGACGCAACAGCTCAGCCCATGCTCGTTCGCGTACTTGCTCTTCGCTTTCGTCCGCAGCGACTGGAATTAGTCGCCCATTCACACGAACTGTCGTTTCCATGATCATGGCTGACTCCATCAAGGCACACGTTTGGTCAAACCCAGGCGGCGGCTACGCACAACCTGGTAAGGACGCAGCACATAGGCCAAGGTACCGAATCCGCTCCACACATGCACCAAACGGCTGAAGGGGAACAGGAAGAAGATGCTCATACCCAACACCAGGTGCACTTTGTAAGGCCAGGCCAGTGCGACCAAGCCGCTGGCATCCGGACGGAAGGTGAAGATGCGCTGCGCCCAATCGGACAAGACAAGCATCACGGTGCCATCACTGTGACTCAGCGAGAACGGCAGTGTGATCAAGCCCAACACCAGCTGCACCCACAAGATGATCAAAATCATCAAGTCGGTACGGTGACTGGTCAGGCGGATGCGTGGATCAAAAATGCGACGGTGCAGCAACATGCTCAGGCCAATAAAGCAGATCGTACCGGCCACACCACCCGCCATGATGGCCAACAATTGCTTATGCGCAGGACTGATGAACGGCTCGTAAACCCAGTGGGGTGTGAGCAGACCCACACTGTGGCCAAAGAACAGGAACAGAATGCCCGCATGAAACAGGTTGCTGCCCCATTTGAGCTGCCCCTTGCGCAGCAACTGCGAGGAATCGCTCTTCCAGGTGTACTGGTCACGATCAAAACGGGCCAGACTGCCCATTAAAAACACGGCCAGGCAAATGTAGGGATAGACACTGAAGAAGAAACTGTGCAGGAGGTTCATGCTGATGCTCCCAGGTTGGAAATGTTTTTGACGATACGGATCGGTTGCGCCTGACCAGGTTTGGCCTGTCCAGCTGTTGAGCAGCCACCAAAGACTTCGGGCTCAGCCCAGCTCTCATCGAGTTCTTGCTCCGGCTGCACGGCAACGGGCTCTGCCTTTTCACCGGCCAGCTCAAGTACCGCAGCCAACACGCTGGCATAAGGACTCTGTCGTTTGAGCAAGGCGCTGAAGATGCTGCGCACAATGTGCGCCGTCTCAGCCAGAAACTCGCGGCCTTGCTGCGCTGGCTGAGTCGATGCAAACTCCAGCAACACCGGCAAGTGATCCGGCAACTCATCAGGGCCCAGGTAAAGACCCGCCTTTTCGTAGGTCTGGATCAGGTCAATCATGGCTGGACCACGATCGCGAGAGTCCCCGTGGACATGTTCAAACAGGTGCAGCGCCGTACTGCGACCCCGATCAAACAACTCCACATATTCGGACTCAACCTGCAAGGCATCCAGCGATTGCAGGCGACGGATCAAAGCCTGTAGCTCGCTCTTGCGATGAGCTGGCAATGCCGCTTCCAGGTCCAGGGCTTGTGACAACCCCAACAGCTGCTCACGCAGCTGCGCATCGGGGTATTGCAGCAGATGCGCCAGAACCCGCAAAGTCAAGCGCATGGTGGGTGCTTGTGTACTGAACATCATCACATCTCCACCTTGATGGGGATCGTGCGCTTTTTCTCGCTGCCAAAGAGACTGGTCTCGGTCACGCCTTCTGAGCAACCATTGCCAAAGCTGAAGCCGCAACCACCGCGCACATTGAACGCGTTTTCAGCGTACTCACGGTGTGTGGTTGGAATGACAAAACGATCTTCATAGTTGGCAATCGCCATGGTTTTGTACATGTCTTCCACTTGCGCAGCCGTCAGCTGAACCTGGTTGAGCACGGCCTGGTTGACCACACCGTCCACATGCTTGCCGCGCTGGTAGGCGCGCATGGCCAGCATGCGTTCGAGTGCACTCACCACCGGGAAGGTGTCCCCAGCGGTCAACAGATTGGCCAGGTACTTGACGGGAATGCGCAGTTGCGACACGTCCGGAATTTCACCATTCACACCCAGATGGCCTGCATTGGCAGCAGACGTGATGGGCGAAAGCGGCGGCACATACCAGACCATAGGCAGCGTGCGGTATTCAGGGTGCAAAGGCAACGCCACTTTCCATTCCACAGCCATTTTGTACACCGGGCTCTTGCGCGCGGCTTCCAGCCAGGCTTCGGGAATGCCATCGGCCATGGCTTGCTCGATCACTTTCGGATCATTGGGATCCAGGAAAATGTCCAGCTGTGCCTTGTACAGGTCCTTCTCATTGGTCACGCTGGCTGCTTCAGCAATGCGATCAGCGTCATACAGCAACACGCCCAGATAGCGGATACGGCCTACGCAAGTTTCAGAACAAACGGTAGGTTGACCGGCTTCGATACGCGGGTAGCAGAAGATGCACTTCTCGGCCTTGCCGCTCTTCCAGTTGTAGTAGATTTTCTTGTAGGGGCAGCCACTCACGCACATGCGCCAGCCGCGGCATTTGTCCTGGTCGATCAGCACAATGCCGTCTTCCTCTCGCTTGTAGATCGAGCCCGAGGGGCAGGAAGCCACACACGCAGGATTCAGGCAGTGTTCGCACAGGCGCGGCAGGTACATCATGAAGGTGTTTTCAAACTCACCCACCATGGCCTTTTGTGCGGCTTCGAAGCCGTCAAAGTTCGGGTCCACGCTGCGCTTGGCAAACTCGCCACCCAGGATTTCTTCCCAATTCGGGCCCCATTCGATCTTTTCCATGCGCTGACCGGTGATCAGCGAACGCGGACGCGCGGTGGGCGCATGCTGCATTTCGGGCGCCGACTGCAGGTGGTCGTAATCGAAGGTGAAGGGCTCGTAGTAGTCGTCGATCTGCGGCAAGTTGGGGTTGGCGAAGATTTTCATCAACAGCGACCACTTGCCGCCCTGTTTGGGAACGATCGAGCCATCAGGCTTGCGTACCCAGCCACCTTTCCACTTGCCCTGGTTTTCCCATTCCTTGGGGTAGCCGATGCCAGGCTTGGATTCGACGTTGTTGAACCACGCATACTCCACGCCGGGACGGCTGGTCCACACGTTCTTGCAAGTGACCGAACAAGTGTGGCAGCCGATGCATTTGTCCAGATTGAGGACCATGCCGATCTGTGCACGTACTTTCATTTGAATACTCCTTGTCTTTCGTGCCGGTGATCAGGGGTTCTCGCCCTGGGATTGATAAGCCTTGACCAGATGGTCGTCACGTGGCGTGTCCAGCCAATCCACCTTTTTCATCTTGCGCACCACCACAAATTCGTCACGGTTGGTGCCGATGGTTCCGTAGTAGTTGAAGCCATAGCTCAGCTGCGCATAGCCACCGATCATGTGGGTCGGTTTGAGCACAATGCGGGTGACCGAGTTGTGGATACCGCCACGTACACCCGTGATTTCAGAGCCGGGGGTGTTGATGATCTTCTCTTGCGAGTGATACATCATCACCATGCCGTTCTTCACACGCTGGCTGACCACTGCACGACCAGCCACAGCGCCGTTCACGTTGAAGAGTTCGATCCAGTCGTTGTCTTCAATGCCAGCGCTCTTGGCATCGTCCTCGGACAACCAGATCACGGTGCCGCCACGGTTGAGCGTGAGCATGTGCAGGTTGTCGCTGTAGGTGCTGTGGATGCCCCACTTCTGGTGAGGCGTGATGAAGTTCAGCACGATTTCGGTGTTGCCATTGGGCTTGAGGCCTTGCACCACATCGGTGGTCTTCAGGTCGACCGGCGGACGATAGCTGCTGAAGCCTTCACCAAAAGCCACCATCCAGGGGTGGTCCTGGTAGAACTGCTGACGCCCGGTGAGGGTGCGCCATGGGATCAGTTCGTGCACGTTGGTGTAGCCCGCGTTGTACGACACGGTCTCGCTCTCGATACCGCTCCAGGTGGGCGAAGAGATGATCTTGCGAGGCTGGGCCTGAATGTCGCGGTAGCGAATTTTTTCATCCTCGCGGTACAGCGCCAGGTGTTTGTGGTCACGACCGGTCTGCTTGCCAAGCGCCTCCCAGGCTTTCACAGCCACATGGCCGTTGGTCTCGGGAGCCAGCTGCAAAATCACCTCGCAAGCGTCGATATCGCTGACGATCTTGGGCATGCCTTGTGTCACCCCTGCATCTTGCGTGATGCCGTTGAGCTGACCCAGCTGCTCCACCTCGATCTCGGTCTTCCAGGCAATGCCCTTGCCACCATTGCCCACCTTGTTCATCAAGGGGCCAAGAGCCGTAAAGCGCTTGTACAGGTTCGGGTAGTCACGCTCAACCACTGCAATCTGCGGCGCCGTTTTACCGGGCACCAGATCGCATTCGCCTTTTTTCCATTCCTTGACTTCAAAAGGTTGTGCCAGTTCGGCAGGGCTGTCGTGCATGAGCGGTGTGAGCACCACTTCTTTTTCCACGCCCAGGTGACCCACGCAGATTTCGCTGAACTTCTTGGCAAAACCTTTGTAGATTTCCCAGTCGCTCTTGCTCTGCCACACCGGATCCACAGCCGCAGACAGCGGGTGGATAAAGGGATGCATGTCACTGGTGTTAAGGTCGTTCTTCTCATACCAGCTGGCTGTGGGCAGCACGATGTCTGAATACAGGCAGGTGGTGCTCATGCGGAAGTCCAACGTCACCAACAAGTCCAGCTTGCCTTGAGGCGCCTCTGGGTGCCACTTGACTTCAGTGGGTTTGGCCTCGTCATTGCCCAGGTCTTTGCCCTGCACACCGTTTTCTGTGCCCAGCAAGTGCTTGCAGAAGTATTCGTGACCCTTGCCGGAAGAACCCAGCAAGTTGGAACGCCACACAAACATGTTGCGCGGCCAGTTCTGCGGCGCATCCGGGTCCTCGCAGCTCATCTCCAGCGAGCCTTCGCTCAGGGCTTTGACCACGTAGTCCTTGGGCTCCATCCCAGCTGCCTGCGCATCCTTGACCACCTGCATCGGGTTGGTCTTGAGCTGTGGGGCACTGGGCAACCAGCCCATGCGTTCGGCGCGCACGTTGTAGTCGATCATGCTGCCGCCAAACTTGGCCTTATCGGCCAGCGGGGAAACAATTTCGGAGACATCAAGCTTTTCGTAGCGCCACTGATCGGTGTGCGCATAGAAGAAGCTGGTGGAGTTCTGTTGACGCGGGGGACGGATCCAGTCCAGCGCGAAGGCCAGCGCGGTCCAGCCGGTTTGTGGTCGCAGCTTTTCCTGCCCCACATAGTGCGCCCAACCGCCACCGCTTTTGCCAATACAACCGCACATCATCAACAGGTTGATGACGCCACGGTAGTTCATGTCGGCGTGGTACCAGTGGTTCATGGCCGCGCCGATGATGACCATGGACTTGCCATGGGTCTTGTCGGCGTTGTCTGCAAACTGGCGCGCTACTGTGATCACTTGTTCGCGTGGAACACCGGTGATTTGTTCTTGCCATGCAGGGGTGTAGGGCGCGTTGTCGTCATAGCTCTTGGCGCCACTGCCCAGACCACGGTCAATGCCGTACTGTGCGACCTGCAGGTCGAACACCGTAGCGACCATGGCATAACGTTCGTCGCCCGCTTTGCCCAATCGCAAACGCACTGCAGGCACCTTGGCGTGATTGACTTCACCAACGGTATCGTTGGCCTGGAAGTTGGGGGTTTGTTGCCCCCCGAAATAGGGGAAACCAACCTCAACCACTTCATGCTCTTGAGAGCCATCTTCGATCACGGAGAGTTTAAGTTTCACATCGCCGTTGTCGCGCGCTTCTTTGGACTCCAGGTTCCACTTACCAGCATCATCGCGATCTTCAGAGCCCCAACGGAAGCCGATGGAGCCATTGGGCAGCACCGCTTTGCCGGTGGTGTCGAACGCCACCGTTTTCCAGGCCGGATTGTTGTCCTGACCGAGCTTGCCGTTGAAATCGCTGGCTCGCAAATAGCGGTCTGGCACCAGCGTGGTACTGCCGTCGGGCAATGTCTGCTCCTTGAGCATGACCAGCATAGGCAGATCGGTGTAACGGCGAGCATAGTCGTCAAAGTAACTGCTGCGCTGGCCATTGGCCGGGAAGTAGAACTCCTTGAGCACGACGTGCCCCATGGCCATGGCCATAGCCGCATCTGTACCCTGCTTGGGGTGCAGCCACAGGTCGGCCAGTTTGGCGACTTCAGAATAGTCGGGCGTGACGGCTACTGTCTTGGTGCCCTTGTAGCGGACTTCGGTGAAGAAGTGGGCATCAGGGGTACGCGTCTGCGGGATGTTGGAGCCCCAGGCAATGATGTAGCTGGAGTTGTACCAGTCGGCCGATTCGGGCACATCGGTCTGTTCGCCCCAGATCTGCGGACTGGCAGGCGGCAGGTCGCAGTACCAGTCGTAAAAGCTCATGCACACGCCGCCCAGCAGACTCAGGTAGCGGCTGCCTGCTGCGTAGCTGACCATGGACATGGCCGGAATGGGCGAGAAGCCGATGATGCGGTCGGGTCCGTGCTTTTTGATGGTGTAAACGTTGGCGGCGGCGATCAGGGTGTTGACCTCGTCCCAGGTGCTGCGCACCATGCCGCCCATGCCACGCACCTGCTGGTAGTCGCGACGGGCCGTCTCGTCTTCAACGATCAGGGCCCAGGCGTCCACCGGGCTCTTGGCCACCTTGAGGGCCGCGCGCCAGCGCTCAAGCAGGCGGCCACGCACCATCGGGTACTTGACGCGGTTGGCGCTGTACAGGTACCAGCTGTAGCTGGCGCCACGGGCGCAGCCGCGCGGCTCGTGGTTGGGCATGTCCCAGCGGGTGCGGGGGTAATCGGTTTGCTGGGTCTCCCAGGTCACGATACCGCCCTTGACGTAAATCTTCCACGAACACGAACCCGTGCAGTTCACGCCGTGGGTGGAACGCACGATCTTGTCGTGTGCCCAGCGATTGCGATAGGCGTCTTCCCAGGTACGGTCTTCGTTGGTGACCTGGCCATGGCCACCGGAAAATGGCTCCTTGGGCAGGTTGAAATGGGTCAGTCGATCAAGAAAATGACTCATGGTCGTCACTCCGGTCTAAAGAATCAGCAAGGATTGGCAGCACCACGGCGGGCATACATCCACCAGTTGAGCACCACGTTAAAGGCAAAGAACACAGCCAGACCGTAGAACACGGGCGTTGCAGTTTTGTAGGCCGCAAACGAGGCAGCAAACAACATGCCGAAGAT
Source organism: uncultured Limnohabitans sp. (assembly GCA_964589665.1). Classification (GTDB taxonomy): domain Bacteria; phylum Pseudomonadota; class Gammaproteobacteria; order Burkholderiales; family Burkholderiaceae_C; genus Limnohabitans_A. Next base: position 12,081 of record CAZPTM010000005.1, read on the forward strand.
GAAGGGACCATAGGCTGCAATGGCGCTGGTAAAACCAATCACCCCACCAGCCTGGCGCGGCTCAAACAGCATGGGCATTTGCTTGAAGGTCGAGGCGTTGCCCACACCCGCAAAGAAGAACATCACCAACATGCCCGCCACGAACATCGGAAAGCTTTCCAGTCCGCTGGGCTGTGTCAGAGTCGTCACCCACAGCGTGGAAATCAGCATGCCCAGCGCAGCCCAATGCGTGACCCTTGCACCTCCGAGCTTGTCAGACAAGGGGCCAGCCACAACACGAGCAGCCGAACCGACCAAGGGCCCGTAGAACGCCCATGCCAGAGGGTCTGGTGCGCCGGGAAATCCGCCGTAGATCTGCTTGATCAACAAGGGGAACGTTGCAGCCAGCCCCGAGAAGGCGCCGAAGGTCATGATGTACAACGACGTCATGCTCCAGGTATGACCCGAGCGGAAGATATCGAATTGCTGTGCAAAGTTAGCCTTGATCGGCACGCTCTTGAGCATCAACCAGGCGCTGATACCAAACACAAGTACAAACGGAATCATCACCGCCGATGCATTTTGCAGATACACCTGGCTTTGCACACCTGCTTTGGTCAGTGTTTGGGAATCTCCCATGAAATTGACACCACCCATGAGAGCGAAACCAATGATCCACGGTGTCACGAACTGCACAATCGACACACCAAAGTTACCGATGCCTGCCTGAATCGCCAAGGCGGTCCCTTGCAAACGCTTGGGAAAGAACAGACTGGTGGAAGGCATGAACGACGAGAAATTGCCGCCACCCAGACCCGCAAGGAACGCCAGGGTCAGCAGCATCCAGTACGGCGTGGTCGGGTCTTGAACAGCATAAAACCAACCTACCAACGGCAACAGCAAGCTCAGACTGGACAAGCTCACCACCTTACGCGTCCCCACCAAGGGCGTCAGAAACATGTGCACCAAACGCAGCGTTCCTCCTGCGAGTCCTGGCATGGCTGCCAGCCAGAAAAGCTGGGTAGAGGTGAATTTGAAACCGATTTGCGGCAAGCGCACCACCAAAGCAGACACCAGAAACCAGACGATGAACGCCATTGTCAAATTCAAGGTGGTGATGGTCAGCGTGCGCCAGGCCAGGCCAGAGCCGCCGTTTTGCCAGAAGGTGGCGTTCTCGGGTTCCCAGCGTTCCAGCCAGGTGCCATCCTTGGTGGACACAGAAGTGTTCGTACTCATAGGGTTGTCCTTTGAAAAAATTCAGGCCGCTTGTCCACCGATCACATCGGTGCGACGCACTTCGGTCCAATACATCCAGATCAGCGAGACCCAGACCACGCCGTACATCAGCATGAAAGCGCTGGAGCGCACACCGGTCAGATCCAGCAAGGCACCAAACATGATGGGCAGCACAAAACCACCCAAACCGCCTGCGAGACCGACGATGCCGCTGATGGTGCCGATGTTGTGCGGGTAGTCGTCAGCGATGTACTTGAAGACGCTGGCTTTGCCAAAGGCCATGGCTATACCCAGCACAGCCATCAGACCTGTGAAGGCATACACGTTCAGGCCGATGTGGAAGGTTTGCGGGCCATTGACGGTGTTGATGGTGAAATCGGTTTGCGGATAAGACAGCAGGAACAGGCAGATCCAGCACACCCACATCACCCACCAGGTGACTTTGTGGGCGCCATGCTTGTCGCTGAGCACCCCCCCCACAGCGCGCAACACACCACCAGGCAGCGAGAAGCAGGCGGCCAGCAAAGCGGCCACGCGGATGTCCAGACCATATTCACCGATGTAGTACTGCACCATCCATAAAGCCAGCGCAACATACCCACCAAACACAATGCTGTAGTACTGGCAGTACTTGAGCACCTTGGGATCTTTGAGGGCCTTGAGCTGCTCGGTAAAACTGACATTGCTAGACACCAGGTGCGAGGACTCATGGTGACTGAACATCCAGAACAGGAGCACCGTCCCAGCCATGATGGCAGCGTACACCTGAGGCACTGCAGCCCAGCCAAAAGCCACCAAGATCACCGGAGCCACAAATTTGTTAACGGCTGAACCAGAGTTACCAGCACCGTACACTCCCATAGCCATACCCTGTTTGCTTTTAGGAAACCAGCGTGCGACATAGGGAGTACCCACGCTGAAAGATCCACCAGCCAGACCAACGAACAGCCCAATCACCAGGAAGTGCCAAAACTCAGTGGCATAGGCCATCAGCCAGATCGCAGGAACGGTGACCAGCATCAGCAAGGCCATCACGATGCGCCCGCCAAAACGATCAGTCCAAATACCCAAGGGCACACGGATCAGTGAACCGGTAAGCACTGGTGTTGCCGTCAGCAGGCCAAATTCGGTGGCATTGAGGTTCAGCATTTTTTTGATCGGAATACCGATCACGCCAAACATCATCCAGACCATGAAACAGGCTGTAAAGGCCCAAGTGCTGACAATCAGCACCGACCAAGCCTTGCGTGTGTGTTGAAGTTCCGTTGCCATGTTTTGCTCCATTGACATACCCGTCATGGTGCTTTTTCACGGTCGATTTGGGTATCCTTCAAAGCGGTTAGCGCACCGCAGCAAAAGAACGATGCACAGCCAGTCCTTGCGCCTCAGGCATCCTCCCAAAGAACTACTCCCTGTCTTTTGCCCCTCGACGCCATTACCATGGACGCATGAGCGCATCTTTGTCTTTCCCTGGTTTTTCAAGCCCCGCTGCAGGTCCAGAGGCACCGCTGGACATGCTTGCGGCCTGCCACGGTCGTGTCGAAAAACAATGCCAAACATTGGAGCGGCTACAGGCCCACCTGCCTGTGCATGGCAGCGACCTTCAGGCCCAGGAAGCAGCCAGCGCGATCATGCGCTACTTCGACACGGCAGCCCGTCATCACCATGCAGACGAAGAGCAGGATTTGTTTCCCGCACTGCTGGAGTCGATGGCAGGCAGTGATGCGGTGTGTATTCAAGATCTCACTGCATCCCTCATGGTGGAGCATCGTGCCTTGGAACAACGCTGGCATGGCCTAAGAATGACGTTGCAAGACATTGCCAAAGGCCTGCCTGCCACGTTGAGCCCCGTCGAAACTCAAGAATTCACACTCGCCTATCGTGCGCACATCGAACGGGAGAACCAGGACTTGCTCCCCATGGCGGAACGGCTGCTGGGTGACACTGCTTTGCACGACATCGGCCAGGCCATGAGCCAGCGGCGCAGCTTATAAGCAGCGTGGTTCAGACCAGGCCGCGCTCTGTCGCGTACACCGCCGCGTGCACACGGTTGGTCAGACCGAGCTTGCGCAAAATATGCTGGACATGAATCTTGACCGTGGTCTCGGCAATGTCCAATTCACGGGCAATGTGTTTGTTGCTGTCGCCTCGCGCAATCAACACCAGAATTTCGCGCTCTCTGGGTGAGAGCTGATGAATGGGGTCGTCTTGCACAGCAGCAAGACTTCCTGGTGCTGAAGCAGAAGGCACAGATGTCAGCACGGGTTTAACCGCTTGTTGATCTGCAGCAGGCTGTCGCAAAAGCCCCACCAGCTTGCCCATCATCTCGGGACTGACCACCGAATCGCCCTCCCAGACCTTGCAGATCGAGTCGCACAGATCTTCTGTGTGAATCGTTTTAAGCAAATAGCCATCAGCCCCTTGGCGCAAGCCCGCCGCCATGTCCTCCACGTTTTCGCTCACGGTCAGCATCAACACCCGTGCTTGGGGCACAAGCTCCTTGAGGCCTGCAATCGCATCCACCCCCCGAACACCAGGCATGTGGTTGTCCAACAGGATCAAATCCGGTTGCAGCTTTTGCGCAAGCAGCTGCGCCGCATTGGCGTCTCCGGCCTCACCCACCACCTCAAAACGCTCGTCTTGTGACAGCAGCGCAATCAGGCCTCGGCGAAACAGACTGTGGTCATCGACCACCAGCAGGCGAATGGGTTGTGAATCGTTCAAACTCATCAGACACTCAATGCAATACGAACTTCGGTTCCTGCCCCTGGCTCGGAATCGATGGTGACTTTCGCTCCAATGCGCTCAGCGCGCTCCCGCATGATGTGCAGCCCCACATGCGTATCGTCTACTTTTTGGGACTGCGCATCAAAACCTTTGCCATTGTCACGCACCGTGAACACCCACTGCGGACCACGCTGCACAATGAGCTGAACTCGGTCGGCCCCTGCATGCTTGCGCACATTGGACAAAGCTTCCTGGACCACATGCAAAACCTGCAGCTGCACATCAGACGGCAAGGCCACGCCATGCCCATGCATCTCCAGCTGGGTTTTCACGCCGCTTTGATGCTCGAATTTCTGCAACGTTGTCTGCAACGCATGTTCAATATCGTCCACATTGGTTCTTGTCCGGAAGTGCACCAGCAACTCACGCACATCGTTTGTGCTTTCTTTGAGCCCCAGATCAACCTCATTGAGAATGCTGTCCACTTTGTTGCCCTGAGCCGTCAGCAGCGCCTGCCGGAGCAGCTTGATCTGGATGCGTAAGAACGCCAGGGACTGCGCAATGGAATCATGCAACTCGCGCGCCAACATCGTGCGCTCTTCGCTGACAGCGGCTTCCCGCAGCAAGGCATCAGCGCGCAAATTCTCAACCGCATTGGCCAGATGGCCTGCCAATGCGTCATACAAATCCCGGTCCTGCGTGGTCAACGTCACTGGCAGGCGGTAAAACAAATCCACTTCGCCCAACACCCTGCTCTGGAATCGAATCGGCACACTCACCAGAGAGCCAAACCCCACGCGCACACACAAACCATGACCTTGTTCTTTCTCGGGAACAATCGGAATCACCCGAGTTCTCGCACTGTCCTGCGGTTGGCCGCAGGCGCACAGTCCCGCCTCGATGCATTGCTCCTGATTCACAATTTCTTCAGGCAAGCATTCGCTGCCCAGCATCAAATACCTCTGGCTGGCTTCGTCCGACCACCGTACCGCCACGGCATCAGCACCACTGATGCGACGCACCTTTTGAGCAAAGCCCTGCGCCAGATCTTCCAGTGTGTGCGCCTCGATCAAAAAGTTGCTGACTTCATACAACGCCGCCAAGCGTGAGCGTTCGGCTTCCAGATCCTTGGTTTTTTCCTCAACCTTGCGCTCCAGCCCTTGGTACAACTCCTGCAGGGTCGCAGCCATGTGGTTAAACCCTGCTGCCAGCTCACCGAATTCGTCCGCAGAATCCGTGGCCACCCGCGTCGACAGATCGCCTTGTTCCACCCGGCGCAACCCCTCCTGCAAACGTTTGAGCGGCAAAAACACGAACAAGTACCCGATGTAGAGCATGACCACTGCAGCCGCCACCGCCAAGGCCATCATGATGAACTGGAACAGATTCAAGGCTGCAGTCAAACGGGCCAATGTGGTTTCAATGGCACCCACCAGCTCATCGACACGCCGAACAAAGTCCTCAGCTTCATCGGCCAACTCAACCCGGTCTCCAGTCTGTGGCAGTGTCCAATGGGCCCGCAACTCGTCCCAGCTGCGCTGCAAACGCGCAAAACTGCTTTGGGTCTGTTCGTTCCAGGGCACAAACAAGGGGCGATGTTGATCGCCCTGCTCCAGCAACACCAGGCTGTGGTCAAACTCAGCAATCCGCTGCGCAATTTCTTCGGGCTTGGCTGTTGCCTGCACCAAGCTGGCCAGACGCCATGTTTGCATGCGCAAGCGTCCCGCCTCATTGACAGCAGCCGCTCCTCCATCGAGTTGGCGCGTCACCCACATCGTCAGCCCAATGGACAGCAAAGCCAGGATCAGCAGACCCAGGCCAAAACTGAAGAATTTGGTAGACAGGCGTTGTCGGGGTTTCATAACCTGTGCATCGTAGCGCCTTGTTGCGCGCAATAACCCAGGCGAGCATAGTTCTAAAGGAGTATGGACAAGCCTGTGCTGCACCCTCTTACCCTCTTTGGTAGTATGTTCAGAAGGATGATTTGCAGGCACAGTCTGACCTCATGAATGCCAGCACCTCGGACGCTCAAGTATGGGCTCGCGCCCTCATCCACAGCCGCCGCACCACCTTGCCCAAAAGACTCACGGGGCCAGGCCCGGATGCAGCGCAAAAAGCCGCCATTCTGGAAGCTGCAGCCGCAGCCCCAGACCACGACCAGATCTTGCCTTGGCGCTTTATGGAGGTAGGCCCTAGAAAGCGCACTGCACTTGGACAGGCTTTTGTCGCTGCCTTGCGTGAACGTGATCCACAAGCCACTCCCGATGAATGCGCCCAGGCTCAAGAAAAGGCAGAGCGATCACCTTGGCTGTTATTGGCCATCGTTCGCACTGCGGGTGGCCCCCAGGAAATTCCCACTCAGGAACGCGTTCTTTCCGCTGGCGCAGCCATCCAGAACATGCTGTTGATGAGCACCGCCATGGGCCTGGGGAGCGCACTGACCAGCGGAAAAGCTATGCAAGCTTCCGCTTTGAGAAAGCTATTTCTTCTGAACGATCAAGAACAAGCTCTATGCTTTGTCAATATTGGACACATTCGGGATCAGCGCTCGGCACGTGTACGACCTAACGTTGAGGCTTTTTTTACAGTGCTAAATTGAGCCAGTCAAATCCTCTTCGGTTGAATTCGCTGTTCATTTTTATGCGCACGGTTTGTTGCACGCCTTGTGCGCCCCCCGGTCTGAAAGACAGCTATCGATCATGCTTTCAACCACCATGCGCTCTTTCGCTCGCCGCTTCTTGCTGGCCGACACACCACCCATGTCAAAGTCGGAGCGTTGGCGCGCGGCTTTGGGTGCACTGCTCGGTCTTGCCATCAGTGGGTATCTGACACATGCATTGCCAATCAGTCACCATTGGTTGATCGCTCCGGTCGGGGCGAGTGCCGTCATCCTTTATGGCCTGTCGCACAGTCCGCTAGCTCAGCCGTGGTCCGTCATTGGCAGCTATCTGACCGCCACACTGGCCGCTCTGGCCTGCAGCACTTTCATCCCAAGTCCACCGATTGCGGCCGCAGCGGCCGTTGCCGCAAGCATTTGGCTGATGGCACGTCTCAATTGCATACACCCACCAGGTGGTGCGCTGGCCTTGATGCTGGTGCTCGATGCTCCTTACGACCAGGCCAAGGCAACCCTGACCGTTGAACTGGTACTGCTCAATCTAGTGGTCATGCTGCTGGCAGCTCTTTTGGTCAACAATCTGGTGCTGCGGCGTCGCTATCCCTACAGCATGAAGTCAGCAGAACAGAGCTTGCACGCAACTGAGGATGTCATGCCAACGCGACGCATCGGACTCACGCACGCCGACCTGGAGAGCGCGGTGCAAACGATGGATACCTTTATCGATGTACAGGAAAAAGAACTGGTCCAGCTGTACAACTTAGCCGTTGACCATGCGTTTTCCCGACACAGCGGTCTTACCTGTGGTGACATCATGTCGCGTGATGTGGTCAGCGTGAAGTTCGAAACGGAACTGGAAGCAGCCTGGAACCAGTTACGCACGCACAAGATCAAGGCTTTGCCCGTAGTGGACTCGCTTAGCCGCCTAATCGGCATTATCACGGTTGCAGACTTTTTGCGGCAGGTGGATGACACGACCTCGGCTGGGCTCGATGTGCGACTACAAGGCTTGCTGAGACGAACACCTGGACCAAACTCGGAGAAGGCCGCAGTGGTCGGGCAGATCATGACAGAGACAGTGTTCTCCGCGCGCATCGGAACGCCGATCGCGGAGTTGGTGTATCAGCTTTCGGACAAGGGCCTGCATCACATTCCGGTGCTGGACGAGGGGCAGCGCGTGTTGGGCATGGTGACGCAGTCAGACATCATTGCAGCCCTGTACAAACACATTGCACTGTCTCGCGCCTAGTTGGAATGACCCAGTTAATCAGAGTCATTTCATGACGACCCGACCGGGACGAGTCAGTCACCGAGTGCGACCACCGCCCCTGTCGGGTCAAAAGGGATGAAATTGCCCACTTGCGCGGCTTTAACGGCCGAGACCATGGCTTCTAGCGTTTGATCCACCTGTGCGATCTGCTGAGGCCCTTCGTCCTTTGTACGGTCCATGGCGGCCACGAACAGAACATCCCATACGATGCCGTGCTGCACGGTTTCAGCGCTCAAACTAGCAAACGAGCCCAAGGCTTCTGGAAATTTATCGACACTGGCCACTGGCACAAGCAATCCGCCTTCACCAGCTTCAAACTCTGCCTTTTGCTGGGCGTTCGCATCTTCAGGCAGTTCGGCCTTGCAAAACACTAGCAGCAAACGCTGAAGCGCTGGCTGCTGCATCGCCATGCGAAGAAGGTCATCGAAAGAAGTTATTTCCATGGTTCACCACTTTGTTGAATTGGCATCTGTCAAATCCTGGCACTCTCGGCGCATTGGTCGCTGAGACTGATCGTATTCCTAATATATCGAACTTAATCGAGCGCTCTTCCCTCGCCCAGTTCCTCAACTGTTTGACCATCGCGGATGTGATAGATCCGCTTAAATGTTGGAATAATTTTTTCGTCGTGGGTCACTACGATGATGGCAGTCTGCGCCTGACGGGCCATGT
>CAZPTM010000006.1:0-20358 GCA_964589665.1 uncultured Limnohabitans sp.
TACCGCCAGTTTCACCAGATCGGCGCAGAAGTGCTGGGCTGTGGTGGCCCTGAGGTGGACGCCGAGCTGATTTTGCTGGCTACTGACCTCTGGGGGGTGTTGGGCCTAAATGATGTGCGCCTGGAAATCAACAGCCTGGGCCAGCCCGACGAGCGCAAGGCTCACCGCGCCGCCTTGATTGCCCACTTTGAGCAGCACGCGGAGCTGCTGGACGAGGACGCCAAACGCCGCCTGCACAGCAACCCGCTGCGTATTCTTGACACCAAAAACCCGGCCATGGCCCCGGTGGTCGAGTCGGCCCCCCAGCTGCTGAGCTTTCTGGGTGAGGCGTCGCTGGCTCACTTCAATGCGGTCAAGGCCATTCTCGAGGCGAACGGCGTTCCCTACCGCATCAACCCGCGCCTGGTGCGTGGCATGGACTACTACAACCTGACGGTGTTCGAGTTCATTACCGAAAGCCTGGGCTCGCAGGGTACGATCTGTGGCGGTGGCCGCTACGACTACCTGATCGAGCAGGTCGGTGGCAAACCCGCCCCGGCCGTGGGTTGGGCGCTGGGCGTTGAGCGTGTGCTCGAACTCATCAAGGAGCAGGGTGAGGCGCTGGCAAGCCCCGCGCCCGATGTGTACGCCATCATTCCCGATGCTGCAGCCTTGCCGCAGGCCATTCAGACCTTGCAGGCACTGCGTGCGGCAGGTGTGTCCGCGCAAATGCATGCAGGCACAGGCGAGGGTATGGGCTCGATGAAGAGTCAGTTCAAAAAGGCGGACGGCAGCGGTGCTGCTTTTGGCCTGATCTTTGGCGGTGACGAACTTGCCCGTGGCGAGGTCACTGTCAAATCGCTGCGTGACGGGCAGGGAGCCCAGCGCACCGAGCGCCTCGAAGCGGTAGCCACCTGGGCGGGCCGCCTAAAATCCAACTGACACTGGTCTGAACACATTCACAGGAATCTGCATTCATGGCATCGCATCTCGACCTCGAAGAACAAGAACAGCTTGCCGAGCTCAAGCATTTTTGGAGCACCTATGGCAACCTCATCAGCTGGGTGCTGATCGCGGTGCTGGGAGCCTATGCAGCCTGGAACGGCTGGAATTACTGGCAGCGTCACCAAGCTACTCAAGCCGCAGCCCTGTATGACGAGGTGGAGCGTTCCGTCGCTTCGCGTGATGTGCAACGCATGCAGCGCAGCTTGGCCGAGATGCAGGACCGTTATGCCAGCAGCATGCAGGCTCAGCAAGCCACGCAACTGGTGGCTAAAGCTTTGGCTGACCAAGGTAAAACCGCCGAGGCCAAAGTCACGTGGGGCTGGCTGGTGCAAAAAGCATCAGACCCTGTTTATGCAGATGTCGCTCGTTTGCGCCTGGCCAGTCAGGCCATGCAGGACAAGCAATACGACGAGGCTCTCGAGCAGCTCAAAGGTGTGAGCGAGGCGATGCAAGGCCTTGCCGCAGACATGCAAGGCGACCTGCTGCAGTTGCAAGGCAAGCCAGCCGAGGCAGTTGTAGCCTATCAGAAAGCTTGGACCACCCTGCCACAAAACACCCAATACCGTCGTTTGTTGCAGGCCAAGCTCAATGCGCTGGGGGCTGAACCTGTCTCTGTCGAAGGAAACAAATCGTGAAACATCGCCTGATCCTGTCCGCACTTGCGTTGACCTGTGCGGGTCTGGTGGCTTGCTCCAGCACGCCAGCCAAACCGGAACCCTCGGCTCTGCAACCCTTCAAAGCCGAGTTTGCCATTGCTCCGGCCTGGACTTCCAGCTTGGGCGAAGTCTCTGGGCCACTGACGGCCTCTGTTCATGGCAACCGAGTGGCTTTAACCTCCAGTACGGGTCGCGTGGTACTGCTCGATGGCGACAAAGGACAAGTTCTGTGGCAAGTGCAATTGGACGCATCTGTTCAGGCGGGCATTGGTGGTGACGGTCAACGCTTTGCCGTGGTCACTGACCGCAACGAAGTGCAAGCCATCGAGTCTGGCAAGGTGATGTGGAAGCATGCTTTGCCGGCATCAACCCTGACGGCACCTTTGGTTGCAGGTGCGCGTGTGTTTGTGATGACTGCAGACCGCGCAGTAACAGCGCTTGACGGGGCCTCAGGGCGCGAATTGTGGCGCTACGAGCACCGCGGCACAGACGCCCTGGTGCTGCGCCAAGCCGGTTTGCTCATTCCGGTCGGTAACACGCTGATTGCTGGTTTGGGAGGTCGCATGGTGGCCATCGATCCTGACCAGGGGCGTGTGCAGTGGGAAGTGGTTGTGGGCTCCATGCGCGGCACCAATGAGGTGGAGCGCTTGGTCGATCTGGTCAATCACGCGGCGCGAGAGGGACAAACCGTGTGCGCTCGTGCCTTCCAGGCTGCTGTCGCATGTGTGGATACTGCTGCCGCCCGTGTGCTTTGGAGTAAGCCTGCTCAGGGTCATCAAGGACTCGGTATGGATGGCTCCCAAGTCTTTGCTGTGGAAGGTGATGACAAGGTGCAAGCATTGGCACGAGCCGATGGACAAAACGTGTGGACCAACGACAGCCTTCGTTTTCGGGGCTTGACAGCACCTTTGGTACTCGGGCGCTCGGTGGTAGTGGGTGACGCACAAGGCTATGTGCACTTTCTCTCTCGCAAGGATGGCCGTATTTTGCAGCGCCTGAGCACAGATGGCTCGGCCATTGCCATGGCCCCTGTGTTGGTGGGCCAGTCCCTGGTGGTGGTGACACGCCAAGGCCAGGTGAGGGCTTTCAACGCCCAATGATCGGAACAAGTCAGTGAAACCCGTTTTGGCCCTGGTGGGCCGCCCCAATGTGGGCAAATCCACGATGTTCAACCGGCTCACCAAGAGTCGGGATGCGATCGTGGCCGATTTTGCAGGCCTTACACGCGACCGCCACTACGGCCAGGGTCGACTGGGTCGACGCGAATACATCGTGATCGATACCGGTGGTTTCGAGCCCGATGCCAGCAGCGGCATTTACAAGGAAATGGCGCGCCAGACGCAGCAAGCGGTGGCTGAAGCCGATGTGGTGATTTTTGTGGTGGATGCCCGGTTGGGTTTGTCTGCCCAAGACCACGACATTGCCAACTATCTGCGCCGCATCGGAAAACCTTGCTTGCTGGTGGCCAACAAAGCCGAAGGCATGAAAGAAGGTGTGCAGCTGGTCGAGTTTTATGAACTCGGCCTGGGTGAAGTCATCCCCGTATCCGCCGCGCACGGTCAAGGAATACGGAGTTTGCTGGAGCACGCTCTGGACCAGCTGGACCTTCCGGACGAAGACGAAGAGGTCGAAGAAGATACCTCGGTCATCAAGTTGGCTGTAGCTGGACGCCCCAACGCTGGAAAGTCCACTTTGATCAACACCTGGTTAGGTGAGGAACGCCTGGTGGCGTTTGACATGCCCGGCACCACGCGTGACGCAATTAGCGTGCCGTTTGAGCGCAATGGCCAGAAATTCGAGTTGATCGACACAGCGGGCCTGCGCCGTAAGGGCAAAGTGTTTGAAGCCATCGAAAAATTCTCTGTGGTCAAGACCTTGCAGGCGATTGAAAACGCCAACGTGGTCTTGCTGTTGATCGACGCTACCCAAGGCGTAACTGACCAGGATGCGCACATTGCCGGTTTTGTACTTGACAGTGGCCGCGCCGTGGTCCTAGCTGTCAACAAGTGGGATGCTGTGGATGAATACCAGCGTCAGCTGGTGCAGCGTTCGATTGAAACGCGCCTGGGCTTCCTCAAGTTTGCCAACCTGCATTTCATTTCGGCCAAGAAGCGTCAGGGCCTGGGCCCTTTGTGGACATCCATTGCGCAGGCGCACAAGGCGGCCACCTGCAAGATGACCACACCGGTGCTCACGCGCTTGTTGCTCGAGTCGGTCCAATACCAGACCCCAAAGAAAACAGGCATGTTCCGTCCCAAGCTGCGTTATGCGCACCAGGGTGGCATGAACCCGCCTGTCATCGTGATCCATGGCAACTCGCTCGAACATGTGACCGAAGCCTATAAACGCTTCCTGGAAGGGCGGTTTCGCAAAGCTTTCAATCTGGTGGGCACCCCGCTGCGCATTGAGATGAAAACCTCTGACAATCCTTACGCTGACAAGGATTGATGATGGCCTCAGGCTGAGCTGCACATGGTGTGTGGTAAGGTCGGGGCTCCATAACTATCTTGGAACACGGAGAATATCGTGAGCAACAAAGGCCAACTTCTGCAAGACCCCTTCCTCAACGCCCTGCGCCGCGAGCATGTGCCGGTCTCCATCTACCTGGTCAACGGCATCAAGCTACAAGGCCAAATCGAATCTTTTGACCAATACGTGGTGCTGCTGCGCAACACCGTGACGCAAATGGTCTATAAGCACGCCATCTCGACCATTGTTCCTGGCCGTGCCGTTAACCTGGGCTTGGGTGAAGACTCTCCTGAGCAAGCCTAAGGACTACGAAGGCATTGACCTCCGAGTCATCTCCCCCTCCAGCAGCGCCGACCATCCTGGTCGGCGTTGACTTTGGGCTACCTCATTTTGACAGCGAGCTGGCCGAACTTTCTCAGTTGGCACAGACGGCTGGCCTGCAGCCTGTTGCGCACATTAGCTGCAAACGCCGCGCTCCAGATCCAGCTTTGTTTGTAGGCTCTGGTAAGGCTGATGAAATCAAGGAACTGGCGTTGATGCATGGTGCCACAGAGGTGCTGTTTGACCAGTCTCTGAGCCCGGCGCAACAACGTAACCTTGAACGACATATGGGTCTGGCGGTCAACGACCGCACTTTGCTGATTCTTGAAATTTTTGCCCAACGCGCCCGTAGCCACGAAGGCAAGTTACAGGTTGAACTGGCCAGGTTGCAATACCTGAGTACACGGCTGGTGCGCCGCTGGACCCACCTGGAGCGTCAGACCGGTGGCATTGGTTTGCGTGGCGGGCCAGGTGAAACCCAGATCGAACTAGATCGCAGGATGATTGGTGAGGCCATCAAGCGCACCAAAGAACGCCTGGGCAAAGTCAAAAAGCAGCGCAACACCCAACGCCGACAACGCGAGCGGCGTCAGGCCTTCATGATCTCGTTGGTGGGCTACACCAACGCCGGCAAGTCCACTTTGTTCAATGCCCTGGTCAAAGCCCGCACTTATGCGGCAGACCAGTTGTTTGCGACGCTGGACACCACCACGCGACAGCTCTATTTGGGTGAGGCCGGTCGGTCCGTGTCTTTGTCCGACACGGTGGGCTTCATTCGAGATCTCCCCCACGGTCTGATCGAGGCGTTTGAAGCCACGTTGCAGGAAGCGGCCGATGCAGACTTGCTTTTGCATGTGGTTGACGCCTCCAACCTCAACTGGCCAGAACAGCTGCAAGAAGTACAACGTGTGTTGCACGAAATTGGCGCTCAGGACGTGCCCCAGCTGCTGGTGTTTAACAAATGCGATGCCTTGCCAGAAGGCAGTGAACCTCATGCTGATCGTGATCATTACGAAGTCGATGGCCGTCAGCTCGAGCGTGTTTTTGTCAGCGCTCAAAGTGGCGCGGGCTTGTCCTTGTTGCGTCAGGTGCTTTCTGAGCGTGCTCGAAGCGCGTCTACATCCTTGGACGATGAGGCGCACGATCCCCGTGATTTATCCGGGTCTTCAGGGGATGAATTGGAGAATTGATTCGGACTTTGGGCAAAATAAGACCATGACCATGAAAAAAAATGCACTGCGTTGGCCCTGGCAGCCTAAGCGAGCCCAGGCCGTTTACAACCTGAACGACCCACGTTGGGGGCGCTCTGATGAGGATGCGCCGCGTCAGTCTGACGACGCGAGACCCCAAGAACCTGGTCAGGAGCAACCACCCCATCCACAACAACCCCAGCGCCCAAGCACCGGGCAGGGTGGGGCGACCCAGGGCCCCCCTGATCTGGACGAGCTCTGGCGCGACTTCAACCGCAAGCTCGGTCAAGTTTTTGGCAACAAGTCTGGTGGTTCTGGTCCGCGAGGTCCCTTTGGGGGTGGCAACGGCGGTGGTCAGGGACCACAAATGCCGGCTTTCATGCGCAACATTGGTGCAGGTATCCTGGTGGGGGCTGGTGTACTGGTTTGGCTTGGCACAGGCTTTTTCATCGTTCAGGAAGGTCAGCAAGCAGTCATTACACAGTTTGGTAAATACCACTCGACCGTCGGTGCAGGTATTAACTGGCGTTTACCGTACCCAGTTCAGCGCCATGAGCTGGTGTATGTCTCCCAGATTCGCTCGATTGATATCGGCCGTGATAACGTTATCAAGGCTACTGGCCTGCGTGATTCGGCCATGCTGACTGAGGACGAGAACATCGTCGAGATCAAGTTTGCCGTCCAGTACCGGCTCAGTGATGCTCGCGCCTACTTGTTTGAGAGCAAAAACCCTACTGAAGCGGTTGTTCAGGCTGCTGAAACTGCCGTGCGTGAGGTGGTAGGCAAAATGAAGATGGATTCTGCACTTGCAGAAGAGCGTGACCAAATCGGACCACGTGTACGCGAGTTGATGCAAACCATTCTGGATCGTTACAACGTTGGCATTGAAATCGTGGGCATTAACCTCCAGCAAGGCGGTGTGCGACCACCCGAGCAGGTTCAGGCCTCGTTTGACGATGTACTCAAGGCGGGTCAGGAGCGTGAACGCGCCAAGAACGAAGCAGAGGCCTATGCCAACGACGTGGTTCCGCGCGCCACCGGTACAGCCTCTCGCCTGAAGGAAGAGGCCGAGGCTTACAAGCAGCGAATCGTTGCCCAGGCCGAGGGCGATGCCCAACGCTTCAAGACCATCTTGCCCGAGTACCAAAAGGCACCTCAGGTGACACGTGATCGCATGTACATCGACACCATGCAGCAAATCTACAGCAGTGTCAGCAAGGTGGTGGTTGACAGCAAACAGGGTTCCAACCTGCTGTACCTGCCGCTGGACAAAATCATGCAACAGGTCAGCGCAGGTTCGCCGGCCAATGGCGCCGCTGCAAATTCTGTCTCGCCCCTGACTTCGGTTGAGCTCCCGCCTGCAGTGAGCAGCGATTCGCGCTCGCGTGACAACGCCCGCTCGCGTGACGTGCGCTGAGGAGAAATGACATCATGAATCGACTTGGACTTTTTGTTTCCACTCTCCTGCTGGGTCTATTGATCCTGTCTTCCATGGTTTTTGTGGTCGACCAACGCCAGTTTGGCGTGGTCTACGCCTTGGGTCAGATCAAGACTGTTATCACCGAACCTGGTCTGCACTTCAAGCTTCCACCGCCCCTGCAAAACGTCAACTACATCGACAAGCGCTTGCTCACCCTCGATAGTCAGGATACCGAGCCCATGCTCACTGCAGAGAAGCAACGCGTGGTGGTGGACTGGTATGTGCGCTGGCGGATCACTGATCCAGGAGCCTATATTCGCAACGTGGGCCTGGATGAAAAAGCCGGCGCCAGCCAACTTAACCGTGTGGTCCGCAACTCTTTTCAGGAAGAGATCAACAAACGCACTGTCAAGGATTTACTCTCTACCAAACGTGAAGAGCTGATGAATGACGTGAAGAAGGAAGTGCTTGACGTCGTCAAAGGCACCAAACCTTGGGGCGTCGACATCATTGACGTGCGAGTGACCCGCGCCGACTATGCGGATACCATCACTGAATCGGTGTATCGCCGTATGGAGGCCGAACGCAAACGCGTGGCCAATGAGCTGCGCTCGACCGGTGCGGCAGAAGGCGAAAAAATCCGTGCCGATGCTGATCGTCAGCGCGAGGTGACGGTGGCGAACGCTTACCGTGATGCGCAAAAAATCAAAGGTGAAGGCGATGCCCAGGCCGCCCGAATCTATAGCGAATCTTTTGGTCGTGACCCGCAGTTTGCGCATTTCTACCGTAGTCTGGAAGCCTACAAGGCTAGCCTGACCAAAAAGTCGGATGTAATGGTGCTTGACCCAGCCAATTCTGATTTCTTTAAAGCCATGCGCTCGGGTGCAAGCGCAGCGCCATCGCGTAAGTGATGCTTGAAGCATCCTCCTGGGTGACCGCATTGGCTTTGGTGCTGGTCATCGAGGGCTTTCTTCCCATGCTCGCGCCACAGCGTTGGCGCGAGATGTTCAGACAGATTTTGCAGCTTCAGGATGGGCAAATCCGGTTTTTTGGGCTCATCAGTGTGACCCTTGGGCTGATTGGCTTGTGGTGGATGGGCTAAACCGCCACACATTGCCGGTAAAATCACGTTTTTAACAGCCCCCAATTACTGCAATGTCTGCTTGGGTCCTACCGGATCACATCGCTGATGTGTTGCCCTCTGAGGCGCGTCACATCGAAGAACTCCGACGTGAATTGCTCGACACCGCCCGCAGCTACGGCTACGAGTTGGTGATGCCGCCGATGCTTGAGCACATCGAATCCTTGCTCACTGGCACCGGTGAAGCGCTGGATTTGCAAACCTTCAAACTGGTCGATCAGCTCTCCGGGCGCACCCTTGGATTGCGTGCTGACACGACACCACAGGTAGCTCGTATTGATGCGCACTTGCTAGGACGCAGCGCAGTGACCCGTCTTTGTTACTGTGGCCCCGTACTGCACACACGCCCAGACCGTCCGCATGCCACGCGCGAACCGCTACAGCTGGGCGCCGAAATCTACGGCCATCGCGGCATGGAAGCCGACCTTGAAATCCTGGAGCTGGCTCAGGCGTGCTTGCGCGCTGCCCGAGTGCAATCGCTCCAGCTGGACTTGGCCGATGCCCGAATCGTTGCTGCTTTGCTCGATCGCCAGCAAGCCAGTGCCGAGCAGCGTCACGCCATTCAGCAAGCCTTGTCGGTCAAAGACAGCAGTGCGCTGCACGCGTTGACGGCAGGGTTCGAAACTACGATCGCTACTGCATTGCAGGCCTTGCCTCAGCTTTATGGCGACATTACCGTGCTCGATCGCGCCCAGCAGGTTTTGCCGCAGTGGCCCGAGATTGTGAGTGCCTTGGAGCAATTACGCTGGCTGGCTAGCCGGGCAGGGGACGCGACGGTCAGCTTTGACCTGGCTGATACTCGCGGCTACGCCTATTACAGTGGTATCCGCTTTGCCATTTACGCCCCCCAGGCCAGTGATGCGCTGGCCCGTGGCGGACGCTATGACGGTGTCGGCGCTGTGTTTGGACATCGGGTAGAGCGCGAGCGCCCTGCGGTGGGCTTCAGCGTTGACCTCAAGCAGTTGGTGGCAGCTGTGCCTGCGCTGGCGCTCAAGGCCGCTATCCGTGCGCCCTGGAGTGATGACGATGGGTTGCGTGCGGCCATTGCCAGCTTGCGCAGCCGAGGCGAGACCGTGGTATGCGTGATGCCCGGCCACGAAAGCGAGATCGACGAATTTCAGTGCGATCGCGAACTGACAAATGCTGCCGGCCACTGGATCGTGCAGGCTGTGTGAATGCCTATTTCTGGACAGAAGATGAACAAAATTCAAGGACGCAATGTGGTGGTCGTCGGTACCCAGTGGGGTGACGAGGGCAAAGGCAAACTGGTGGACTGGCTCACTGAAACCGCCACTGGCGTGGTGCGTTTTCAAGGCGGCCATAACGCCGGCCACACACTGGTGATCAATGGCGTCAAGACCGCCTTGCACCTGATCCCCAGCGGCATCA
This sequence comes from uncultured Limnohabitans sp., assembly GCA_964589665.1. Classification (GTDB taxonomy): domain Bacteria; phylum Pseudomonadota; class Gammaproteobacteria; order Burkholderiales; family Burkholderiaceae_C; genus Limnohabitans_A. Next base: position 9,571 of record CAZPTM010000006.1, read on the forward strand.
TGCGCGCCGGCGTCAAGTGCTACATCGGTAACGGCGTGGTGCTGTCGGTGCCCAAGCTGCTCGAAGAAATTGCAGGCCTTGAAAAGGCGGGCGTCGAAGTGCGTTCGCGGCTGCGCGTGTCCGAAGCCTGTCCTTTGATTCTTCAGTACCACGTCGCGCTTGACCAGGCCCGTGAGGCGGCCAAGGAGAAGGCGGGCAATGCAAAGATCGGTACCACCGGTCGCGGCATTGGGCCGGCGTATGAAGACAAAGTGGCCCGCCGCGCCCTGCGCGTGCAGGACTTGAAATATCCCGAGCGTTTCGCCAATAAGCTGCGCGAGAACCTGGCGCTGCACAACGATGTGCTGGTCAATCATTTGCACGCGGCTGCGGTCGACTTTGACACCGTCTACAACGAAGCCATGGCCTATGCCAAGCATCTGTTGCCCATGGTGGCCGATGTCTCGCGTGAACTCAATGATGCCCACAAGGCCGGTGCCAACCTGCTGTTTGAAGGCGCTCAAGGCACCTTGCTCGACGTTGACCACGGCACCTATCCGTTTGTGACGTCGAGCAACTGCGTGGCGGGGAACGCTGCCGCAGGTTCGGGCGTAGGCCCGGGCATGCTGCACTATGTGTTGGGCATCACCAAGGCGTATTGCACCCGCGTCGGTGGCGGCCCGTTCCCGACCGAACTCGAGTGGGAAATAGAAGGCACCCCAGGTTGGCACATGGCCACCGTTGGCGCTGAAAAAGGCACCACCACTGGTCGCGCCCGCCGCTGCGGTTGGTTTGACGCAGCACTGCTCAAGCGCAGCGCCCAGGTCAACGGCTTGTCGGGCCTGTGCATCACCAAACTGGACGTGCTTGATGGCCTGAGCGAACTCAAGCTGTGCACCGGCTACGAGCTCGATGGGGAAACTATCGACATCCTGCCCATGGGTGCAGATGAAATTGCCCGCTGCAAGCCGATCTACGAGACCATTCCTGGCTGGAGCGACTCCACCGTGGGCGTGACCGAACTGGACAAACTGCCTGCCAACGCACGCCAATATCTGCAGCGCATCGAAGAGGTGACCGGTGTTCCGATCCATATGGTCTCGACCAGCCCGGACCGTGACCACACCATCCTGATGCAAAACCCTTTCCAAGCCCCCTGATTTCTAACGGAGCCCCCACCATGTTGACCGAAGACGGCAAGCACCTGTACGTCAGCTACGACGAGTACCACAACCTCATCGAAAAGCTGGCCATCAAAATCCACCAATCTGGCTGGAAGTTCGACACCATCCTGTGTCTGGCCCGCGGCGGCATGCGCCCCGGCGATATCTTGTCGCGCATTTTTGATGTGCCGCTGGCTATCATGTCCACCAGCTCTTACCGTGCCGAGGCTGGCACCGTGCAAGGCCATCTGGACATCGCCCGCTACATCACCACTCCCAAAGGCGAGATCGCTGGCAAGGTGCTGCTGGTTGACGACCTGGCTGACACCGGCCACACGCTTCGCGCCGTGGTCGACCAGCTCAAGAACAATTACCAGCCCATCACCGAGCTCAAAAGCGCTGTGATCTGGACCAAAGGTGTGTCCACTTTCGAGCCCGATTACTCTGTGGACTACCTGCCCACCAACCCGTGGATTCACCAGCCCTTTGAGCCGTATGACAACATGCGTCCCGAAAAACTTCTGGAAAAGTGGAAGATCTGATTGCATCAGAATCCATTCTTCAAACCCGGCCTGAATGCCGGGTTTTTTCATTTTCAGGCTAGCATGAGGGTATGGATACACAGCTCGACCTGACCCACCTGATTCACCACCCTTACACGCCACCTGAAGGTTTCGATGCACCACAGCCTGGGGTGTTCAAGGCCTCTACCGTGTACTTTCCCACGGTCGCGGACATGCGTTCGCGAGAGTGGAAAAACAAAAGTGCCTATACCTACGGCTTGCACGGTACCCCCACCACGTATTTGCTTGAAGAACGCTTGTGTGCACTTGAAGGCGGCAAGCAGTGCATTCTTGTCCCCAGTGGCCTCGCAGCCATTGCAACGACTGCATTGGCGTTGCTCAAAAGTGGCGACGAGGTCCTGATTCCCGACAACGCCTACGGACCCAATAAAGCGCTGGCGGAAGGCGAGTTGGCACATTGGGGCATTGCACACAGTTTTTACGACCCCATGAACCCCGCAGATCTTTCTGAACGCATCTCCGAGCGCACGCGCCTGGTGTGGCTGGAAGCGGCAGGTTCTGTGACCATGGAGTTTCCCGATTTGGCGGAGCTGGCACGCATCTGTCGCGCTAAGGGCGTGATCTGCGCGCTGGACAATACCTGGGGAGCAGGCCTGGCATTTGCGCCATTTGACTTGCTGGGTGACGGCCGCTTGGGGGTGGACATCAGCGTGCATGCGCTGACCAAATACCCAAGCGGGGGAGGTGATGTGCTCATGGGCAGCATCATCACCCGCGAGCCTTCATTGCATTTACGCATCAAGCTGTGCCACATGCGACTGGGGCTGGGTGTTGGCGCCAATGATGTGGAGGCGGTACTGCGTTCGCTACCCAGCATGGGCCTGCGCTACGCAGCCCAGGATGCGACAGCCCGGGAGCTTGCCCGATGGTGGCAGCAACAGCCCCAGTGTGTTCAGCTGCTTCATCCAGCATTTGAGGGCTCTCCGGGCCATACCCATTGGCAAGAGGTGTGCGGTGCTCAAGGCAAGGCACCTTTGGCAGCAGGCTTGTTCAGCGTGGTGATCGATGCCCGTTACACCCAGGCGCAAGTTGACGCGTTTTGTGACCAATTACGCCTGTTTCGTATTGGTTATAGCTGGGGCGGACCCGTCAGCCTGGTGGTGCCTTATGCTTTGGAGCAAATGCGCAGTCGGTCACAGCCTCACCTCAAAGCGGGTCATGTGATTCGTTTTTCCATGGGTCTGGAGTCTGCGCAGACCCTGGTAGATGATTTGAAAACTTCGTTGCTCCAACACCTGCCACGCTGAGTGCAGGGTACTCCCACGGGTTTTCCACAGTTGGCTTAAAGGCTTGGCTGACTTAGCCTTGAGAAATATCAAGGCAAGTGCATGACAGAAGTACGCTCCCCCAACCAGGCAAACGACGCATTACCCGTGATGGAGACGCCCTATGTGCCTCCACCGCCTGTAGGGCCCAGAGCCCGCATGACACGGTTGCACATGTACCACCCCTTTACCTGGTTGGCCAAAGGGTGGGACGATATGCGCCACGAACCTGTCATCGCACTGGTCTACGGTGTCTGTTTCTGGTTCATGGCGCTGGTGTTGTCATTGGTGTTCCGACATAACCCCGAATACACCTTGTCCATTGTGTCTGGCTGCCTGTTGGTGGGGCCATTTTTGGCGATGGGCTTGTACGAGGTCAGTCGCAGACGCGAGCAGGGGCTCAAGCCTCAATTGGGTGTTTCGCTGACCTGTTGGGATAACCATTTGCGCAGCATGTCCATGCTGGTGCTGGTGCTCATGGTCATCGAGCTTTTATGGGGACGTGCTTCCCTGGTGGTATTTGCCGTGTTCTTTAACACAGGCATGCCTTCGACAACAGGCGTCATTGAAGCTATTTTCAACCCCGAAAATCTTGATTTCGTGTTGGTCTACACCGCTGTGGGAGGTGCCTTTGCGGGCTTGGTGTTTTCCACCGCTGTGGTGTCCATACCGATGATTCTGGACCGCGACACGGACGCCATTACCGCGGCAATTACCAGTTTGCGGGTGGTGTTCAGCAACCCATTGACCATGATCACTTGGGGAGGACTGATTTCGACAATGGTGGTGCTCTCGCTTTCCCCCTGGTCGCCCTGGTCACTGGGGATTGTTATCGTCGGACCCTTGCTCGGCCATGCCAGCTGGCATGCTTACCGTGCCAGCGTTCAGTGGGAAGAGGAGCAAAACCCTTCAGCTTCAGACCAAGGCTGACGCCACGCGCAACATGTGCGCTGCAGCGGCCATATCTTTGGGCGTTGGGCCAGGCAAGGGCAGTGGCATGGCATTGGCGTATTGGCTGAAGTTACGGGATGTGGATGATTCATATCCCGGGTCGTAGTGTTTTTGCAGCAACTCGGCTACCACTTCAGCAGTCTGCCCGTCGTGGGCACGGCTCTTCCAGTCTTCAACCACCGCACGGCCTTTGAGATCGGTCAGGCGTTCCAGGCGTTCGCCAAAAAGTGATGGGTCCTTGACGAAATAGTCGTAGTCCTCCATCAAAAGTTGGACGCGATGCGGCAACGACAAATCCAACCGAACGCACGGGCTTTGTCGCATGGCGTCCATCAGGCTGTTGGGCAGGGTCAAGTTGCCCACTTTCTTACTCTCGGCTTCCACGTAAACCGGGCGTTTCGGATCGAAGCGGCAAAGCGCATTCCAAAGCTGGGTTTCAAAAGCCTTCTGAGTGGGCTGGGGATGCCCTGGAATGATGCCCAATACCGATGCGCGATGACTGGCAATGGCTTCCAGGTCAAGTACCTGTGCACCTTGCGAGGCCAGGGCCTGCAGCAAGCGGGTTTTACCTGAGCCCGTCGGACCACACAACACGCGCCATTGCAACGGCTCAACACGTTTGGGAATGTCTTGTACCAGGGCTGAACGAAAAGCTTTATAGCCCCCTTCGATCAGGGTCACATGAAAACCGATTTGCCCCAGAATCAGCGCCAGCGAGTTGCTGCGCTTGCCGCCGCGCCAGCAGTACACCAGGGGTTTCCAGCTTTTGGGTTTTTCCATTACATGCGCCAGGATGTGGCGCGAAATGTTGGCGGCCACCAAGGCGGCGCCAATTTTTTGAGCTTCAAAGGGGCTGACCTGCTTGTACAGCGTACCGACCTTGATGCGTTCTTCATCGTTGAGTGAGGGCCAGTTTTCAGCGCCGGGCAAGTGGTCAAGCGCGTATTCGCCTTCGCTGCGTGCGTCCAGGATAGCGTCAAAAGTCTGCAGGCGTTGCAGGGCGCTGGGTGCATCGATCAGGTGGACACTCATTTCAACAACTTCTTCAGTTCAGGCCAGACATTGTCCAGCATGATGGGCTGTGCCCGCGCATTAGGGTGAATGCGGTCGTCCTGGAACAACGCAAAGGGCTCAGGCGCATCAGCAATGCCTTTGAGCAAAAACGGTACACGCAGGGCTTTTGTCTGACGCGCCACGTTCACAAATACTTGTTCAAAGGCTTTCATCAGTACGGGCCCATAGTTGGGCGGCATTTGCATGCCCAGCAACAGAACCTTTGCGCCCTGTTCCTGCGCCAAGCGGGTCATGGCCAGCAAATTGTCCTGGGTGGCTTTCATCGACAAGCCGCGCAGCGCGTCGTTGGCACCCAACTCAATGATCAATACGTTGGGCCGGTGTTGCTTGAGCAAGGCCGGCAGGCGGCTGCGGCCACCAGCGGTTGTGTCACCACTGATGCTGGCGTTGACGACCTCCCAAGGCGAAGCTGTTTTCACCAGACGTTGCTCCATCAGAGTGACCCAACCTGCACCGCGCGGCAAGCCATATTCGGCACTGATCGAGTCACCCAGTACCAAAATCTTTCCAACGCGGCTGGCCTGACTGGGCAGGGGAACAAAACCGCTGGCAGCCAAGGTCAGTGCGCAGGCGCTAAAGTGTCGTCGTTGTATCAGGAGGTCAGGCATGTCGCAATCCATTTTGTCCGTTCACCACCTTGGCAAAACCGTGCAGGACTCCAGTGGTGACCTGGAGATTTTGCGCGATATTTCATTTGAGATCCCGCAAGGGCAAAGCTGCGCCATTGTGGGTGCTTCGGGCTCGGGCAAGAGCACCTTGCTGGCCTTGCTGGCGGGCTTGGATACACCCAGTCAAGGGCAAGTGCGCCTGGCTGGAACAGACTTGTTCAGCCTCAACGAAGACCAACGCGCCCAACTGCGTGCACGCCATGTGGGCTTTGTGTTCCAGAATTTTCAGCTCTTGCCACACTACACGGCTTTGGAAAACGTCATGATGCCCCTGGAGCTGGCCGGCCAGCGCGATGCCCGAGATCGGGCCAGGCAAATGTTGGAGCACGTGGGTTTAAGTCAGCGGCTTGCGCATTTGCCGCGCCTGCTCAGCGGTGGGGAGCAACAACGGGTGGCCCTGGCTCGTGCCTTTGTGACGCGCCCACAGCTGCTGTTGGCCGATGAACCCACGGGCAGCTTGGACCATGTGACGGGTCTGGCTGTCGCGGATTTGATGTTCAAGCTCAACGAGGAAAGCGGCACCACGCTGGTTCTGGTAACCCACGATATGGGCCTGGCTCGCCGCTGCAACACGATCCTGACGCTGCACGCCGGTGCTTTGGTCGAACAAGAGCTTGCGCATGACATGGCCCAGGAGGCTGTGCAGGCAGGATAATCGGGGCTTATGTCCACACACAAAGTTCTTTTTGGCTTCCATGCGGTGGGGGTGCGCCTGAAGACGGCGCCCGATTCCGTGGTGGAGGTCTATTTCGAGGCCAGTCGGCGTGATGCCCGCATGCGCCAGTTCATCGCTCGCGCCAAAGAGGCAGGGGTGCGCCTGATTGAGGCCGATGGCCTGCGCCTGTCCAAACTGGCCGGTAGCCACGGCCACCAGGGCGTGGCCGCGCTGGTCGAGCCCGTGGCCCAGGCTCGCTCACTTGATGAATTGCTGGACGAACTCAAAGGCCCGCCCTTGCTGCTGGTGCTCGACGGCATCACCGACCCGCACAACCTGGGCGCGTGCCTGCGCGTGGCCGACGGAGCCGGGGCGCATGCTGTGATTGCACCCAAAGACCATGCTGCTGGCATCAATGCCACGGTAGCCAAGGTGGCCAGTGGCGCGGCAGAAACCGTACCGTACTTCATGGTCACCAACCTGGCGCGGACCCTGGGCGAACTCAAGGAACGCAACATTTGGGTGATCGGCACCAGCGGTGATGCACCACGCACGCTTTACCAGACCGATTTGAAAGGGCCGACCGCCCTGGTGCTGGGAGCAGAGGGTCCGGGCATGCGTCAGCTCACGCGCAAGACCTGCGATGAGCTCATCAGCATTCCGATGCAAGGCGCTGTAGAGAGCCTGAATGTGTCGGTGGCTTCGGGCGTGTGCCTGTACGAAGCCCTGCGCCAGCGCACTTGATGGCCGTTGAGGGAGAAATACACATGAACAAAACACTTTCAACATTGCTGGTGGCCACCACCTTGGCCGCCCTGGCTGGTTGTACGCAAGAGCAACAAAACAAGATCAGCCGCAACATCCAGAACTGGACAGGCACCAATGGTGTGCTCGAGGTCTATGCCGGCGACAAAGTTGTGCGCCGCTTCCTGAAAGTTGACAAACTCAGCACCGCCTTGGGTACCGACGATGGCAAACCTCGCGCTTATCGCTACGGCTATGGCGTGTTGGACGAAAACCTGAACATGCAGGTGGACCCTGGCGAGAAGAAGGTCTACTTCGAGTTCAGCGATTACTCCAATATCGTTTTTTTTGAAAACCCGCACTCCAACTGATCATGAGCGACACAGCACAACGCCCCGAACTGCCTGACCATTTGTCTATCGACCCGCGCAGCCCGCACCATGTACCTGCTGTTTTTCAGCATGACATTGGTATTCGCTTCAACGACAAAGAGCGCTTTGATGTCGAAGAGTACTGTGTCAGCGAAGGCTGGATCAAAGTGCCCGCAGGCAAAACGCTCGACCGCAAAGGCAACCCTTTGATGCTTAAGCTCAAAGGGCGCGTCGAAGCCTTTTACAAATAAGTCAGACCCAGCCGAGGGCACCCATCAAGGCGCCCAAGCCGATGAGCCAGAGCATGTGAATGCGGGTGCGCCAGACAATCAGCGTGGTCATCAGCGTTAGCACATACAACGGCCAGTCTTTGCTGGGCTGGTTGTGGCTCAAGGTCAAGAGCCAGCCTGTGGCCATGAGCAGGGCAATCACGATGGGGGCCATACCGGCCTTGAACGCACGAATGGCACGCATCTCTCGGTGTTGATGTGCCCAGCGTGTGGCTGTGTATGTCAGTATGGAAGAGGGCAGCATGATGCCCAGCATGGCAATACACACACCCATCAGGGCCAGGCCGCCTTGAACCCATAAGCCGGCATGCGAGCCTGCGTTGAGCCCGATGTTCCAACCCATCAGGGCTACAAACAAAATGTTCGGCCCAGGTGCAGCTTGTGCCAGTGCAATCGATGAAGTGAATTGACTGTCACTGAGCCAGCCCAATTCATCGACCAAAAAACGATGCATATCTGGTGCAGTGGTGATGGCCCCCCCCACCGCCAGCAAGGACAGGGAGGCAAAGTGCTCAAACAATTGCCACCAATCAGCCGCGCTCAAACTCAGCACTGGAGTCATGGTTGCTCCTTGCCGGTGGGTTGCGTGACTTGCCTGGCCAGCTGCACATAGGCCCACAGACAGCCTGCACTGCCTGCCGCAAGCAGGACCCAGGCCAAGGGCAGACGCAACACGCCTACGCCGACAAAACTGGCAGCAGCCAGGGCGATGCATACCGGCATGCCCATGGGGTTGGCTTTGAGGGCTGAGATGAGTTTGAGCCCCACAGCCGAGATCAACCCGGCAGACACGGCGCCCATGCCGCGCAAAGCGCCTTGTGCAGCGGGGCTGTCCGAGACACCGCCAAACGCCAGCGCCATGAGCAAGACCACCACCATGGGCGCCGCCAGCATGCCAGCCAGCCCAGCCAAGGCGCCCGCCAGACCAAAGTAGCGTCCACCAATCATCAGCGACAGGTTGACCACATTCGGGCCCGGCATGATCTGGGCCACGGCCCAGTCTTCAATGAACTGCTCGCGGGTAAGCCATTTTTTCTTTTCGACCAGTTCGCGTTGCACCACCGCCAGCACGCCACCAAAGCCCTGCAGAGCCAGAATGGAAAAGGACACGAACAAGTCGGTCTTGGATTGGGGATGGTTAGGGGCTTCGGGCGCTGACATGGCTGGCGATTATGCGTGCGACGTCAAATCCAGCCAGCTCAAAAGGCCTTGGCCTCGTTCGCCCAGGCGCTGAACCAGCGCAGGGGCATCGGGCTCGGGCAAGGCAAAGTGCAGCGAAACCACGCTGCCGTGCTCAACCTTCGAAAGCTCTGCACCAGCCAGTTCCAGCTCGCGGCGAACCATGCCTTCCAGTGCATAGGGCACGCTGCAAGCCAGTTGTGCCGTTTTCACCAGCGGGACTTTTTCGGCGCTCTGCAGTGCCTGGGCAACCGCATCTGTGTACGCGCGCAGCAGTCCACCCGCACCCAGTTTGACCCCGCCAAAGTAACGCACCACAGTGGCAAGTACGCCTTGCATGTCCTGGTGCCGCAACACATCCAGCATGGGCCGCCCGGCCGTACCGCCAGGTTCGCCGTCGTCATTGGCCGCGGACTGCCCGCCAGCCAGCAAGGCCCAGCACACATGCCGGGCATCCGGATGCTCGGCTTTGAGCTGCGCCACCCGCGCCTGCGCCTGCTCGCGCCCCGAAACAGGTTCGACGCATGCAATAAAGCGGCTTTTTTTGATGATCAGCTCGTGATGTGCCGGGGTGGCGAGAGAAAAGGGCATGCAGGAAGGATAACTGAGGAAGATCCTTGCCGGTTACGATGTTCAAATGACCTCGTACGCCCAGACCCACACTTGGCCGTGTCCACCGCTTACGGACATGGCTTTGTCATTGCCCCTGGTGGAGATCACGGCCTTGTTCCACAAGTTGGGCCAATCTGACCGCCATGCGGTGGCGCAAGAGGTCTTGCGTTTGCTGGGGCCTTGGGTGCCGCTGGCGCAATGCACCATTTTTTCGTTCGAAGGGGCAGGGCGTCCGCGCATTGTGGCGGTGGGCGACCGCGCACGCACGCGCGAGCTGCCCGATATTTCGCAGGCCTATGTACAGCGGTACTACCGTCTCGATGGTGCGCAGCAGGCCATGCGGGAACACGAAGCCGCTGCACGCAAGGCACCCCCACAACATCCGCTCATTGTCTTGCACCGCCAGGCGCCTGCCGATGTGCAGCACCCGGACTACCGGCAGACTTGCTACACCCTGCCGCAGGTGGCTGAACGCTTGGCCATTTTGTCCTTGCACGAGGGTAGGCGCTGGATTTCGGTCAATCTGTATCGTGGGGTCGAACATGGCGCGTTCAGTGATCGTGACATTGCGACGGTGCAAAGCCTGGCCCCCTTGATCGTGCAAGCGGTGCGCCTGCACTACACCGGCCAGGCACTCAGCCATGACTTGTTGCCCTTGATGCTCGATCGGCTGGCCTTGCGTGCCCCCACGCTGACGCCTCGCGAGGAAGATGTGGCCCGCGCTTTGCTGCAAGGCTGCAGCAGCCATGAGCTGGCCCATCAGCTGGGGCTGACGCCTGCCAGCGCCCAGACCTACACCAAGCGTCTGTATCGAAAGCTGGGTGTGGCAGGCCACAAAGATCTGGTGGCTTGGTTGTTGAAGGATGTCCCTTTATAGGGACATTGTTTGCACTGTTCCTTCTTACACTGTCAAGCAGTATCAGGAGACAGACATGCACCAGCCCGCCACCGAGCCGCGCCGCTCGATTTATTACACCTACCAGGTCCACCAGCCCTGGCTGGCTTCGCAGCATGGCCCGCAGCCACGCCACAAGGTGGTGATTGCGGGGGGCGGCCCGGTGGGAATGACGGCGGCGCTGGAGTTGGCCCGCTACGGTGTGCCGTGTGTGCTGCTGGAATCTGAATTGCAGGTCAGCGAAGGCAGCCGCGCTATCGTCTTTACACGTCGTTCCATGGAAATATTGCAGCAGGTTGGCGTGGCCGAGCGCGTCACGCAGCACGGCTTGCCCTGGCGTTTTGGCAATTCGTTTTAC